>NZ_JBFVFE010000029.1:0-52937 GCF_052728615.1 Mariniflexile sp.
AAAAATAAATCCATAGGATAATTACGCTCTGATGGCACTCTAAACCCCCTTTGAATACGCTGTATGTTAATCCTTATAAGAAAAATAAGGCAATAGTATTTGAATTAAAAAAATTAGCAAAAAAAATGACAGAAAAACACGGGTTCAATACAAAAAAAGTCAAAAAAATTATCCGAAAAGATTACTTTTACCACATAAAATAAATGTTTAAAATAGCAAATTAATCGCTTGCGGATTTAAGGTTAATTACAAAATATAAATAAATAGCAATTAAAATGATGAAAGCAATGGCATAAATAAATGCTGAAAATTTAATGATGCTCTTATCCATAAAAACTACATATAATATGCCCAATGATATAGCAGTGTTTATAAAATATCGCAATGAAGTAAATAATGTTACTTTAAATATTTCGCGTCTGGGGCTATCAATATATAGATAGTCATTTTGAAAGAATGTTAAATAGGGGTCGTAAAATAATTCGTCTTCAAAAACCCGGATTAAAATCAATAATCCGAACAATACAAAAAGCAACATGTATTTTACTGTGCTATCCATTATTGGTTTTTAGTTTAGAAAATCGGTTCACCCAAAAAACCCATAATAAAAACACCAAGCCATAAATTATAGCTGGAAAAATAACGGTATGAAAAATATCTTTTTGGTTAGGATAATGATACAGACCCGCAGTTAATAAAACAATACGCAATAAATTAACAGTATAAATCAACACACTGCCAGCAAGGATATAAAAAAACGTGGTTTTAAACTTAGCGGCAAACGCCACGATAAACGACACGAACAAAATAATAACACTAATTGAATTACAACCTTCAATAACACGCGCTAAATACCTGTCATTTATTATCAATTTCATTGATGGCTCGTTGGGATGCGGCACAACCTGTGCGTTATATCCAAAAGCATTTAATAACGCCTCACTTTGTTTAGCGACTACATGCGTTAAGTAATCAGGGTAAAATTTTGACCCGTCCGAAAACTGTAAATAAAATTTATACACCACAGACAAAGCAATATACACCAACAAAAAAGTAAGTATAAATTTGATGACCAATTTGTATTTTATAAAGAGTGTATTCAAAAAACTATAATCTATTTTTTAAGGTTAAAATTATCAGGGCAAACACTTTCAATAACTTAATAATCTTTGTGGAACTTTGTGTTATTGCACAGAGATTCACAAAGAAAGAACAGGATACACAAAGCAAAAAAGCTGTATTAAATAAAAGTGTTTATTAAAAGTTCTACAAGAAAATCTTGTAAAAGATTTTACCGTGTTAAAATTATACAAACCAAATATATAATTTACCCCTTTTTAAATACTTTTGCCAAAACTTTTGAATTTTATGATTTTTGAAAAACTAAAACCTAAAGTAGAAACCATAGTGCTAAACACTGAAAAACCAGTAAATGAGCGCCTTTTAGATATTTGCGAATTACTCGAAAAACATATTGGTTACTATAATTGGGTAGGATTCTATTTTAGAAACGGTAAAAAAGAAGAACTCATTTTAGGCCCTTATGTCGGCGCACCAACCGACCACACCATCATTCCTTTCGGAAAGGGTATTTGCGGGCAAGTAGCCGTTAGCAATCAAAATTTTGTGGTGCCAGATGTGAGTGCTCAAGATAATTATATTGCCTGTAGCTTTACCGTAAAAGCGGAAATTGTTATCCCTATTTTTGTGAATGGGGAAAATATTGGGCAGATTGACATCGATTCTAATACTCCAGACCCGTTTACTGAAAAAGACGAACGCTTTTTGGAGTTTGTTTGTGCGCAGGTGGCTGCTATACTTTAAAATGAAAAATTCCAAATCCCAAAAAAGCTAAATCCCAAAACTAAAGCGTCAAATTCCAAAAGACCTGTCAGGTTTTTAAAACCTGACAGATCTGAAACACAACCTGGTTACAAATCAATATTTCATTAAAAAATGATGTAAGCTTTTGGAATTTATATTTTGGAATTTTAAAAACCTTGTTGATAATTTTCCGATTTAGTTAAAAACTCCCCTTGTTTTTTATTTTATAAACCCTTGTGTTTTAGTTGAAATAACTACTTTTGCAACTTATTATTAGATTTAAAAAATGAGCAACGAAAAAACAGTAAAATCAGCATTAATTTCCGTATTTAGTAAAGACGGTTTAGAGCCTATTGTTAGAAAACTAAACCAGCAAGGTGTAACCATGTATTCTACTGGTGGCACCCAAACATTTATTAACGATTTAGGCATTGATGTGGTTCCTGTGGAAGAAGTAACATCCTACCCATCCATTCTTGGTGGACGTGTAAAAACATTGCATCCAAAAGTTTTTGGGGGTATTTTAAACAGACAAAATCATGCTGGAGATGTTGCGGAATTAGCGGAATATGAAATCCCACAAATTGATGTGGTTATTGTTGATTTATACCCGTTTGAAAAAACGGTGGCTTCGGGCGCCAGTGAACAAGATATTATTGAAAAAATTGACATCGGTGGTATTTCGTTGATTCGTGCGGCTGCCAAAAACTTTGCAGACGTTATTTGTGTGGCATCTGTGGCCGATTATGCGGAATTTTTAGATCTTATTTCGGCAAACAACGGAAGTATTTCTTTAGAAAACAGAAAGCGTTTTGCTGGAAAAGCTTTTAACATATCATCACATTATGACACGGCTATTTTTAACTACTTCAATAAAAACCATGAAGAAGCGGTTTTAAAAATCAGTGAAACCAATGGTAAAGTGTTGCGTTATGGTGAAAATCCACATCAAAAAGGATTTTTCTTTGGCGATTTTGATGCCATGTTCACCAAACTTCATGGTAAGGAATTGAGTTATAATAATTTATTGGATGTTGATGCTGCCGTTAACTTAATAAACGAGTTTAAAAACGATGCACCTACATTTGCCATTTTAAAACACAACAATGCCTGTGGTTTGGCACAAAGTACCACGTTGCACCAAGCATACAAAGATGCTTTGGCAGTAGATCCCGTATCTGCTTTTGGTGGTGTTTTAATCAGTAATGAAGAAATTGATAAAGCTACGGCGGAAGAAATCACCAGTCTGTTTTGTGAAGTTATCATTGCACCTTCTTACCATGCCGAAGCTTTGGGAATCCTTCAAGGTAAAAAGAACAGAATTATATTGGTGATCCATGAAGTTGAAATGCCTCAAACCAATATAAGAAGTTGTTTAAATGGTGTTTTGGTTCAAGATAGAAACACAGTTACCGATACTATTGAAGGGTTAACCTATGTTACCAACAGCAAACCATCAAAAAACGAGTTGGAAGATCTAATATTTGCTTCTAAAATCTGTAAGCATACCAAATCGAACACCATTGTTTTGGTTAAAAACAAACAATTGCTTGCTGCAGGTACGGGGCAAACCAGTCGTGTGGATGCATTGGAGCAAGCCATACATAAAGCAAAAACCTTTAATTTCGATTTGAATGGTGCTGCCATGGCGAGCGATGCGTTTTTTCCGTTTCCAGATTGCGTGGAAATTGCCAAAAATGCTGGTATTACTGCGGTTATTCAACCGGGTGGTTCGATTAAGGATCAGTTGAGCATTGATTATTGCAACGAGAACAACGTGGCGATGGTGATGACGGGGACGCGCCATTTTAAACACTAAAATTCCGCGCCTGCCGGCAGGAAAGTAGGAATCCCATCATCGATTATCACAAATTTTGGTGTTCTTGAATTTTAGCTGATGGTGGCGTTAGGGATTACTCATTGGCTAATATTTTTAAATTAAGGAAATCGTGAATGCTTTGCATCCTTTTTAAAACCAACACGAAAATAACATGGTGCTGAACTGGTAATGGGCACATGGCCAGGTCCTTCGCCCTACCATTGATAAGTGTTTTATGTATTTGATTTTCAAATATCACTCACATTTTAAGAACACCCCCTAAAATCCCCTCTAGGGGACCATCCATATTTTCAAATTTTCAGTTTCAAATTCAATTTAATTGCCAACAATATCGCTTGATAATTTTTTTTTGTCTGATACCTCGCAATGACGTTTTAAAAAGATTTAGCCCTTCAACTCCGCTCAGGATAAACTACAAGCCCGACCCCGAACAAGATTGCTCGGGAAAGGGGAACGCACTAAAATCATTCCCATTAGAGAACTGAAGCTAACTGTTGTGTTTTTTTGGAGATGTTAATTTGAAGTTGGTATTAATCTAAATAATTCCCCGACGTTCTGCGTCGGGGTTTCCGATTATGCTTCCCCTTTGGGAAGGTCGGAATTGCCTTTTCACAATTCTGGGTGGGCCAAAATGATCCCGACAATCATTGGGACGGCGAAATACTTCTATGTCCCGATAGCTATCGGGACTGCCTCGAGGATAGTCGGTTTCAAGAAATTTTTTATTTCTTGAATTAAAAATTTCAAAATGATGCGTAAATACTATGCTTGGTTTGTCCGGGCCATTTTTAAACGACAACTAAACAATTTGATTTTTTTAGAATTCTTGATAAGCTTTATTTTTTTGTATAAATTTAAAAAGCTAGCCCAAAAGTCTGACAATAATTAAAAAAAGCCTAAAAAGCACATGTTGATGCACTACAAATATTTTAACCGGACAACAATGAAAAAATGGCTTTTAGGTTTATAAGGGAGCTGATTTCTTAAAAACATTAACGTTTATGGCCGTTAAATCTTAATGAAAATGTAAAATTTGGGTTTGTTGTGTTAAACATTTCTAAATAGATTTTAATACTTAAAAATAAATACGTCAATTTGTACTCATATTAGTTTTAAGCATATAAATATAGAATCTTGCTTTTAATAGTAAGATTATTATATATGGTTAGTTAGTTTAGTTGGTTAGTTAGTAAAAACCCGGTAATTTAAAATTACCGGGTTTTTTATTTTGAACATTACTTCAACTTTTCCTTAAAAAAAGCAATAGTGCGAGTCCATGACAAGGTTGCTGCGGCTTCATCGTACCTAGGGGTTGTATTGTTATGGAAACCGTGGTTTACTTCTGGGTAAAAATAAACAATGTATTCTTTATCATACTTTTTTAATGCGGCTTCATAAGCTGGCCAACCTTCATTGACTCTTTGGTCCAACCCTGCATAATGAAGCATTAATGGGGCATTTATTTTTGAAGTTTCTTCTTCGGTGGGTTGGCTACCGTAATAAGGTACCGCTGCGGATAGTTCTGGAATGCGTACTGCCATCATATTAGAGATCCATCCTCCAAAACAAAAACCAACCACCCCAATTTTACCGTTGCAATCTTTATGGGACTTGAGGTATTCAAAAGCTGCAATAAAATCTTCAAGCATCCCATATTTATCACGTTTTTGTTGCAAAGCCCTGCCTTCATCATCATTGCCAGGATAGCCTCCCAAAGGCGAAAGGGCATCTGGTGCCAAGGTAATAAACCCTTCAACAGCAGCACGTCTTCCAACATCTTCTATATAAGGATTCAGACCTCTGTTTTCATGTACTACAACAATGCTAGGTAATTTTACCTCCATTTTTTTCGGTTTTGAAAGTAATCCACGAATAGCACCTCCGCCTTTTGGTGATTGGTAAGTGATATAATCTGATTGTAATCTGGAATCGTTAGGTTTAATAATAATGGAATCAATGTAATTGGGCATTATAAAACTTAGAAGCGATGGGATGGTAATGCCTCCAATAGCGTACAAAGAAAGTTTCTCAAGAAATTGCCTTCTATCTACTTTGTTATGGGCGTAATCATCATATAGATCAAAAACGTCCTGACTGATGTCTTCTTTACTGAGCTTTTTCATGGGAATACATTTTATATCAAATTAGCATTTAAATTTCGAATTAGAAGTTAGCTTGGTTAAATTACAAATTATTGAAGACACCATCAAATAAAAAAGAGAACCACATGGTGATTCTCTTTTTAATGATATACTGTAATCTCGCTTTCGCGGAAATTTATATACTAAACCATCTCAACAACCAAATCATCATCCGTTTTAGTAACGTTTGCCAATTTATGTTTGGTTAAGCCTTTAATGCCTTTGTCCCAAGCTTTGTTGCTTAAACCAGATTGCGATTTCAATTCGATTAAAGACATGCTTTTTTGGGATTTCAAAATTTCAAATATGGCTTTTTCGGCGTCACTTAATTCCACTGCTTTTTTCTCTGGGCGCATTTGTGGGAAAAACAATACTTCTTGAATGGATTGATTGTTGGTTAAAAACATAATCAACCGGTCCATACCAATTCCCATCCCTGATGTTGGGGGCATACCATATTCCAAAGCACGTAAAAAGTCGTAATCGATAGTGCCTGTAGCTTCGTCATCACCTTTTTTTGCCAGTTCCATTTGGTGTTCAAAACGCTCGCGTTGGTCTATGGGGTCGTTTAATTCAGAATAGGCATTGGCAATTTCCTTTCCGCAAACCATCAACTCAAAACGCTCTGTTAATTCTGGGTTTTCACGATGTTCCTTGCACAACGGACTCATCTCTTTTGGGTAATCAATAATGTAAGTAGGCTGTATGTAGTTGCCCTCACATTTTTCTCCAAAAATTTCATCAATCAATTTTCCTTTTCCCATGGTACCATCTACTTCAATACCCATGCTTTTTGCAGCAGTTCTTATTTCGTTTTCAGTTTTTCCTGCAATATCAAAACCTGTAAACTGTTTTATGGAATCTGCCATAGTAACTCGGGCATACGGCGCTTTAAAATCTATGTCGTGTTTGCCAAAAGTCGCTTTTGTAGTGCCGTTAACCGCTATGGCGCAATGCTCTAACAAACGCTCACAAAACTCCATCATCCAGTTATAATCTTTGTACGCCACATAAATTTCCATGGCGGTAAACTCTGGGTTGTGGGTTCGGTCCATGCCCTCGTTTCTAAAGTTTTTGGAAAACTCGTAAACGCCATCAAAACCACCAACAATCAATCGTTTTAAATACAATTCATTGGCAATTCGCAAATATAAAGGAATATCCAAAGCGTTATGGTGTGTTGAAAACGGACGCGCCGCAGCACCACCAGCAATAGGTTGCAAAACAGGGGTTTCTACCTCAAAATACCCCGCATCATTAAAAAACTGACGCATGGCATTGAATAATTTGGTACGCTTTACAAATACGTTTTTAACGTGTGGGTTTACCACCAAATCGGCATAGCGCTGTCTGTAACGTTGTTCTGGGTCGGTAAAGGCGTCAAACACCACACCATCTTTTTCTTTAGGTAGGGGCAACGGTTTTAAGGCTTTGCTTAATAAGGTAAAGTCTTTGACACGCACACTTTTTTCACCAACTTGGGTGGTAAAGAGTTCGCCTTCAATCCCAACAAAATCTCCAAAATCCAAGAGTTTTTTAAAAATCCCGTTGTATTTTTCTTTATCGTCGCCAGGGCAAATTTCATCACGGTTAAAATACACTTGTATTTTTCCATCAGCATCTTGTAAATCGGCAAAACTCGCTTTTCCTTGCACCTTAACCATCATCAAGCGTCCAGCAATAACCACCTTTTTACCGGCTTCAAATTGATCCTTTATTTGTTTTGAAGTATGTGTTACAGGGTATAAATCTGCTGGATATGGGTTAACACCCAATTCGCGCAATCTTGCTAATTTTTCTCTCCTTACTAATTCTTGTTCTGAAAGCTGCATGCTAATTTATTTTGAATGCTGTCTTTTGCGACAGATGCATGCAAAATTACATTATTTTCAAAAAATTAGCATACAACTTATTAGTAGATTTTTTTAAGTACATGACAAAAAATTAGATTGACCTTCTGTAAATGGTACTAATCCCACTGAAATTGAGACCTGTCAGGTTTTTAAAACCTGACAGGTCTGGAACACATGAGATTATTAAACTGCTGACAATTAGTTATATAACATTTATTTTTCAATTTTTGTCATGTACTTATTAGATTTTTATAATATGATAAAAGCCTCTTAGAAATTAGTTTGATGCTGGTTCAGGAGCTAAAACTTCGCCTTTAATTCGCAATACTTTACTGGCTTCGGATGCATTGGAGATTACCGTGATGGTTTTTTTGAAAGCCCCAATCCTGTTGGTTGCGTATTTTACTTTAATATCGCTAGATTCTCCAGGAAGAATGGGTGTTTTAGAATATGATGGCACGGTACAACCACAAGACGTGTTTACTGCAGAAATAACAATAGGCGATTTACCTGTATTGGTAAATGTAAAAGTACGTTCGCCATCGGCGTTTTGTTGAATGGTGCCATAATCTATTTCATCCGTTTTAAAAGATAATACGCCCGCATTTGGATTACTCGCAACTTCTTGCGAGAAATTTGTAGCGTAAACAAATAAGCAAACAACTAATAAGAATTTTGATTTTGCAGTTTGTAATGTGTTCACTGAAAAATTCATAATGTTTTGGGTTTTTAATACTGAAACTAGTTCAGCACGGGTTAATAATGGAGCAAACATCATGAAAATATGGGAAAGATTGCTAAAATTTGAGGTTGATATAGGTACTAGTACCTAGGTTTAATTTTATTAACTAGCTGTTGAACAGCGATTTAATAGCCTCCCGAGATTGCACATTTAGTTTTTTATAGATGTTATTTACATGGGTTTTTACGGTACTCAAACTAACAAAAAGGGCATCGGCAATTTCTTTATTCGATTTTTCTTCCAATAAGAGGTTCAGAATATTCTGTTCTTGCTTGGTAAGTTGCTCCTTGGCTTTGTTGACGGTTACGGTTTGTTGCTTTTTTAGTGAAAACCAAAACCAGAAATTACCCATTAAAGACACTGCCAAAAGTGGATAAAGCACATAATTCCAACTGAAACCCATACCGGTGTCCTTATTAATTATAAATTCATCTGAAGTCAATTCTGCCTTATATTGTTTGGTGTAAGGAGAATTTGGGTATGTTTCATTTAACCGATTCAGTAAATTATCATAGTAAGTATTGTCCATAAGATCTTCCAAATAATGTTCGTGAAGGTCGTTTCTTCTATCCGATAAAAATGAATAGATATAAAGTTCGGCGATAGGTTCGTTCAGCTTTTCACCAAAATCCTGTAATGTTTTAAACCATTTTTTGTTATTGAGTTTCCGGTTCGCCTCACTTCGGTATTGGCTAAAGGCAAATTTCATCTCTTCCCTTATAGAATCAATTTTAACAAAAACATTGGATTTTTCGTTGCTGGAGTTTATATCGCAAAACATTTGTTTGTCAAACGTAAACGGAAATTCTATGGAATCGGTGTTTTTTGCTATAAAAATCACTTCTTTACTATCATCGCAATTACCATCAAAATGATTTTGGTTTTGTGCATCATCAAAACAATTATCAACATGGATTCTGTAAATTCTATTTTCATTTTCAAGCTGATTTCCTGTAAATTTAAAATACCCCAAGCTATCGGTGCTTGTTTTGGCAATGATTTGTTCAGAATAAACGCCTGACATTTTTCGGTAATCCTCAATAATGGAGAGGTACACATTATTGTGCCATTGGGTATTATCTACGTGCCCCGTAAAACGATACTGCGCTCTAACAGAAAATGCGGTCAGCGCAAAAAACAATAAAATTAAGTTTGTTTTCATGGCACTAATCTACTATAATTTATTCTAAATTTAAACGATTGTTTTCAAAAGTATTTGTAACAAAAGGCATTAAATAACGTCGTATAAGCAATCATCAATTAAAAAATCAAACCATGGGTTTCTGGAGAGTTTTACTGTCTATAATATGTCCGCCTTTAGCCGTTATCGATAAAGGTTGTGGCTCTATTATTATTGTTTTCCTACTATGGCTTTTCGGCTGGGTGCCAGGAGTTATTGCAGCATTAGTGATAATTAATAATCCTAAAAGGTAGTTTTCATTCGCAGTCGCAGTCGCAGTCTCAGTAAACAGTTGCAGTAAAACAAATCTTTGCGACTTTGCAGCTTTGCGAGCATAAAAAATGTAATTTTGCACCCTATGAATAAGCAAATAGAACTGCAAGATTTAGGACTAAAAGATTATAAACAAACTTGGGATTACCAAGAGCAGTTGTTTAAAGGTATTGTAGATACCAAGATTAAGAACCGAAAGGAAACTACCCAACTTAAAACCAATAATTACTTTCTGTTTGTAGAGCATCCGCATGTATATACGTTGGGTAAAAGTGGTGATTTGTCCAATCTGCTGTTAAGCGAAAAGCAACTCACCGAAAAAGGTGCAACCTTTTATAAAATTAATCGCGGTGGCGATATTACGTATCATGGTCCTGGGCAAATTGTAGGCTATCCCATTTTAGATCTGGAAAACTTTTTTACCGATATACACAAATACCTGCGTTTTTTAGAGGAAATAATCATTTTAACCTTGGCTGAATATGGTTTAAAAGCCGAAAGAAGCCCCGGTGAAACAGGTGTTTGGTTAGATGTGGGCACCCCGTTTGCACGTAAAATTTGCGCTATGGGCGTTCGTGCCAGTCGCTGGGTTACCATGCACGGGTTTGCACTAAACGTGAATGCCAATTTGGGGTATTTTGATAATATTATACCCTGCGGCATTCGGGGGAAAGCGGTTACTTCTTTAAATGTGGAATTAGGTATTAAAACTATTTCGGTTGAAGCCGTAAAAGGAAAATTGTTAAAGCATTTTAGTGTGCTTTTTTGTGCCGAATTTTTAAATTAGTTCGTTTAACTACAAGGATATGAAATGTTTAATGTTTTATATCCGAAGTTGGCATTCATTCAACAGAACGAGAAATTTCGAGAAAAATAGAAGTAAATATATTAGAAATGAAACCTGGTAAAAATGATATAAAGGCAGAAATTAAATTTGAAACTGACGAACTGGAACTGTTGCAAGAAAACACTTGGCAGATGGCTGAATCATTTGGACTAGACAGGCGTATTGATAACTTGACAGGAAAAAGAAAAGTTGGTTTTTACAGTTGGGATTTGGACTGTTTAGAATGTGTCGTTTCAGATTTGCAAAAATCTCCCAAAGACAAGGAAGTTGCAGATAGAATTGCAAGGAAAATAGAAGAAAGCTATATGTTTATTAAAGGAAAATAAAATGATTGATAATATATTGACTATTTCAAAAATAGGAATATGAAGCGTTTTTACTGTAAAAAAATATGACTCAGAAATCTTAGACGAGGATTTAAGCAGAATATTATTTATTCGGAATTATATAGAAGAATGCTCACTATATGTAAAAGAGACCAGTAAAGGTGTATATGCAGGAGAATATTTCACTGAATTAAAAAAATATGCTCTTGAATTGTTTTTGATACAATGTGAAGACGAAATACCTGATGAAGAAAAGAATAGTGAAGATTTTAATCTTGAAGCTCATCAAAAAAAAGATGCAGATTATTTTAACTACACCCATGACAATCTGAAATACCTTGAATAAGGGTGGATTTACAAGAATCAAGATGAAAAAGAACGAAATGTCAACAATGTGTATAATTCATAAGGGTTCCAGAGGTTTTCGAGCGTTATCACACGCATCAATTTTTGGTGGTAACTTGATAGGCTTGAAGACCTAAATCCCTTACGAAATCATACACTCAACGTTGCGGCAAATGCAAAAGCAACCAACGAAATTTAAAATAGTGAAAGCCATTAAACATTTTATTATATTTGAAATAAAAGATTATGGAAGAAATAAACAAACATATAGAGCAAATAAAAAAACTTTGCGAAGCGAATGGAGTTAAATCTCTTTTCGCATTCGGCTCGGTACTTAAAAACAAATTACTACCAAACAGCGACATTGATTTACTCGTAGATATTGACGACCAAGACCCTCTTACCTATTCTGACAAATATTTCGACCTGAAATTCAACCTAGAAAAGATTTTTGACCGTAAAATCGACCTTTTGGAGTTGCGAGCATTGAAGAACAGGTTCTTAAAAAAGGAGATTGACCGGACTAAACTCCAAATATATTGAGAATGAAATCAACACTTGGCTTGAGGACATAAATCAAGCCATTGAAGAGATAAAACTATTCCTTCCCGAAAAGAGAAACTATTTGGAATTTGAAAAAGACCTGAAAGGAAAACGTGCAATTGAACGGAGTTTAGAAATAATAGGAGAGGCTGTAAGTAGGATTTTAAGGCCAAAGCTGATTTTCCCATAACAAACGTCAAAAAAATTGTTGACACCCGAAATAGAATTAGCTACGGTTACGATTCTGTGTCGGATGCTGTTGTTTGGGGCATAATAGTTAGGGATTTGGACAAACTACAAGCGGAAGTGAAAAATTTACTCAACGAATAAGCACTTACCACAAAAGACCGTTAAAGAAAAAGACCGTTAAAGAATTTATAATTTTTTTTCTGATAAAGTCAAGTTATAATTTTTTTTGATACTATTCTTTATCAATACTTCTCCGGCACAAAAGTCTGATAGTCCATGGGTGGGCGGATATAGTCCTTATCATGTGGTAATTCGGGAAGTTCTATGGGTTTTAAATCCATTTTTTCATGCGGAATCTGACTTAAAACATGACTGATGCAATTTAATCGGGCTCTTTTTTTGTCATCTGAATTCACCACATACCACGGTACTTGTTTGGTGTCGGTAAAAGCAAACATATCATCTTTTGCTTTGGAGTATTCCATCCATCTGGCGCGCGACTCTAAATCCATGGGGCTGAATTTCCAACGTTTTACGGGGTTTTTAATTCGGTTTTTAAAACGTTTTTCCTGTTCTTCATCACTCACCGAAAACCAATATTTTAATAATATAATGCCCGATCTAACAAGCATTCGTTCAAATTCAGGACACGAACGCAAAAACTCTTTGTATTCTTTATCGGTACAAAAACCCATCACTTTTTCAACACCCGCTCGGTTGTACCAACTTCTATCAAAAAGAATAATTTCGCCAGCAGCGGGCAAATACTTTACATAGCGTTGAAAGTACCATTGCGTTTTTTCTTTCTCGGTTGGCACACCCAAAGCCACCACTTTACATACACGCGGATTTAAAGGTTCTGTAAACCGTTTTATGGTGCCGCCTTTTCCAGAGGCATCTCTACCTTCAAAAACAATAACCACTTTTAGCCCTTGTTTTTTTATCCACTCTTGAAGATGCACGAGGTGTGTGTGAAGTTTAGATAGTTCTTCTTCGTAATTAAATGAATTGTTTTCTCCCATTCTCAAATTTAAGAATAAAACGTTTACAATATATTCATTACAAAAAATTAAAAGGGTTTTACAATAAATTTAGATTGAATCTAACTAAATTTCTACATTAAAGAACACTTTCGTTGTCTTGACCGCTTCCTAACCATTTTGATTCAGAAAATCTGAGATTTGTTTATGGATTGCTGGGATTTTATTTGTAGGGTTTTGCGTACCAATACCGACATTGCCATTTGCAGCAACCGTTAGTTTAGGGCTGGCGGAAGTCACCAAATGAACCTTACCTGTAGTATTACCTCCTCCTGTTCCAAAATCCATATCATCATTACCAGTATATATCCCTGAATAGCCTTTGTAGCCACCAGCAGAATTGTATGATATGTAATTATTAGTGCTAGTTGTTGTTAATCGAAAAGGATTTCCAGATGTTGATGAAATCTCTTGGCTCCCATTAATACGTAAAAAATCTGTATCAAATTCACCGTAGATTAATGGTGTTAGAGAACTTGAGTTTTCTATATATAGGCGATTGCTATTTAGTTCTTTACTTCCTGCGTTATATCCAATAAATATTCCAGAAGATTTTTCGTGTGTTGTACTACCTCCGGCTTGAGTGTCACTTCCAGCACTATATCCTAAAAACACATTATTACTACCTATTACTTTTCTGCCAGCATTATTTCCTATTGCAATATTATAACCTCCTGAAATATTGCTTGAAAGCGTATTAACGCCTATTGCTACGTTACCATCTCCATCAATATTATCAATAAGGGTATTGTAACCTGTTGCGGTATTATAGGATCCTGTTGTGTTAGATTTAAGTGAGCTTTTACCATTTGCTGTATTATAGAATCCTGTATTATTAGATAAAAGCGCTTGATAACCAATTGCAGTATTATGAGACCCAAATAATGCACTGGTTTCAGATCCAGCGTTGTTTAAAAGCGCTTGATAACCGAATGCTGTATTGAAATCCCCAATTAAATTGTTTTTTAAGACTTCATAACCGATTCCAACATTTGCATTATTTGTACTGTCATCATTTAATCCTGCATTTTTGCCAATAAATAATGAAGAACCGTCGTTGGTACCATCATTATCAGATTTTCCATCTATTAAATCGTTAATCTCTTTTACAGCTCCTTCAACATTTTGTGCATTCAAAGCATAAGGCACGGTCTTAAATTCGGTAGTGTCAAGATTAATCAAATTATCAAGACCACCGTCGATATCGATCTCTGTTTTTAAGGAGGTGATTTTGCTCCAGTCTATTGCCCCAAAGGTGCCTGTTGTTGGTGTACCTTCACCAATGTTAAGTATAACAATACCATTGGCATCGGTGGAGGATGTTGTATGGGTTTCAACATATTTTGTTACAGCATCTTCAAGAACTGTGAATTGTACACCAATAGTTTGATTGGCAACAATATTACCGCTACCATCTTTAATAACGGCTTTGTAATTAATACCTTGTTGGGCGAAACTTGAAATTGTGATTAATAGGGCAACGATTAATGTTATTGACTTTTTCATGATTTTTTGATTTTAAAAAAGGGAAATAAATTAAGAAAAGCCTAAGTATTTCCCTTTTAAGTTGATTAATAGCAAACCAAATTATTCAATGATTATTTTTTTGGTAACAAATCCAGAATCATTAGTAATGCTCAAGAAATAAATTCCAGCTTGATAGTTTCTAAGCTGTAATTCATTTTTACCTTGATTTAAACTTCCTGTATTCACAATTTTCCCGAATATATCTATAACTCTGTACTTGCTTTTTATATTTACACCAACATATAGTAAACCTTCTGTTGGGTTTGGATATACCGATAGCACATTGGGCAATTCAGATGGTTCTGTTGATAAGGTAGCACCACCACTTTCAAACAAGGCATCGTTAAATTGTGTTCCGGGAAAACCAGCACAGTCATCAAAACCAACGCCACCAGTAGAAGGTCCACAAGCTGTAAAAAACTGATCTCGAGATTTGTCCACTCCAGGAGGTTGCGTTTCATTGTCTTCAAAAGCGACCATAGGGAGTTGTCCTGAATCTGTAAATTGCATTTTTATATGAAATAGTTTTGAAGGCGTAGAGGTTACATTATCCACCATGGATCCAGAACTTATTCCTTGCTGATAGGCAAATGAAAATCGTGTATTCGTATTATCATTGGTAATAAAATCGGAGTAATAAGGGAATCCGTTTACTTGACCTAAAATATATCCGGCAGGATACGTAATTTCAAGTCCACCTCCAGTATGTATGCTATTGCCAAAAGCTGATGGATTATAATTAATATAAACCTGACCTATTCCCAGTTTAAAATCTGCTTGTCCTTCAACCGCAGCAATCATAATATCAGCTTCATAAAAGTCAAAACTGGCATCATTGGTTATTTGCGCATTAGTAAAAGTAAATTCAATATTCTGAGCATTCAAGCTCAAAGTTATCATCAATAATATTAAAAATGTAATTTTAGTCTTCATGTCTTTGTTTTTTAGTTTGTTAATTTTCTTCTTGGTGCTATAATTATTGGTATAGGCTTAGTGTTTTCTGAACGCCCTGCCTGACTTCCTAGTCCTAGGTTTGGTAATAAAACGCTTATATCTGTATTTTGAACCTGAGCATTCATATCCAGATCTGCAAAGGAGTAAGATGATATTCCTAATGAAGGCAACATGCCAGTCAGATCGGAATTCTGGACTTGACCATTCCCATCAAAATCACCTAAACTCAGTGCGAAATTACCATCGCCCAAATTTGTTATTGCGTTGGCACCTCCAGCTATTAATGCACTATCTCCAGTTAAATCGATACTTTGGGTGCCTCCAGTTAAACTTATGGTATTTGCAGATCGGATTCCAAGATGATTACGATGGGCTAATACAATATAATAGTTACCTGTAGGGATGTTTAAAGTTAAAGCCGATACGCCATCAACATCTACCACATTGCCATTGGCTTGTAAAAGGGCAGAGGTAGAAGTAATAACCGTTATGCCATCGCTACTATCTCGTATCTCTAGCCAAACCCAATCTATAATAGCATTGTTGCCTGTTACATCAAATATGGATTGAGCGCAGGTTTTTGCATCAATATAAGGACTTGTGGTAGGAAGGATACTTGAATTTCTCAGTCCGTCAAGCATGGTGCCAGCAGTATTATAGGGCCCTTCTAAAAATATTTTGGGATCTATTTTTATAATGAGCTGCTGCGGATTTATAAAGCCTTCAGAAACCGAAAGTGTTGCATTGCTGTATTCTTGTACATTCACTTCGCCAATAGTGTAGAGTATTTGAATGCCACCAGCACTTGCCGAAGCGCCGCCACTATCGATGCTGAATTTTTCGATGGATTGAGAACTACTTAAAAAACCTATAAGTAATGCTGTTAGAAATGTGAGTCTTGTTTTCATATCTTTTGATTTTTTTTGAAATCATTAAAAAGGTTAAACTTTCTGTTACTAAATTACTGTCAATACTTTACATGATATATTACTTATGTAACAAATGATATAACAGATGTAACACAAGCTCTATTTTAGTTGTTTTTGTCACTACTCGATAGTTTTAAGTGCGTTTTCTAATTGTTTTACGCGTTGGTCTAAGGTTTTAAATTGATCCATTTCTGCTGTTAGGTTATTAATTTTTAAATCTTGATTTGTAAGTTTTGAATTTTGCGCTTCAATAATGCCCTGTTGTTCTTGCAAGGCTTTTATAAGTATTGGGATAAGCTCTGTATAAGACAAGGTTAATATATCTGATTCTTCAACATAATGTGTAATGCTTGGAAACAGTTCCTGTACTTCTTGCGAGATTAAACCCAGATTGCGATTGGTATCGGTTTGGTCTTTCATAAGGTAACTTACAGGGTTAAGTAGCATGACTTTGTTAAGTGTGCCGTTATCTAAGGGTGTGATGTCTTTTTTTAGGCGTCTGTCTGAGACATCGTAATAGATACCGTTAATTTCATTAAATCCTCCTCTATAAGCACCATTCTTATAAAGCCCCAAACCACCACTCGTTGCAACCGCAAACTGCCATGAATGTGGAGAACTAATATTTCTAATACTAAAAGCATTGGTGCGGTTTGATGGTGTTGGTGCGCTACTTCCATGTGCCACCTCAAAAAGACTGGCCGGATTTGAGGTATTTACGCCTGTTTTACCATCTTCCTTTACTATAAAAGCATTTTTTCTGTCGGCCGCTGCTGCGCTACTACCATTCCCGACCATAAATAAACCATTCAATTCCGCTACATTGTATTTTCCAAGGGCGGTAGAGGCATTTGCTACTGCTATTGTCTCTAGTCCCATGGCTGTAGAATTAATTCCAATGGCAGTCGTTTTGTTGCCTATAGCTGTAGAATTAATACCTAATGCTGTAGTAAGTTTTCCCATTGCAGTAGCATAAGACCCAATGGCTTTTGTACTTGATCCAGAGGCAAAAGATATATAACCTCTAGCTCCAATTTCGGTTGTCAATCCATCAACAATTGAAAGGTCAACCGCTCGAAAACCAATATTTGCGTGAAAAAAAGCATTTTCGCTCGTAAGTCTCCAGCCAGAATTAATGTCTATAACTCTTTCTAAACCAGTTGGTAATATTATTGTTGGTTGGTTGCTTAAATCGTTATAATCACCACTAAACGGTATGGAGTTATAGTTGGTATCGGCAAACTCTTTGGTAATAAGTGCTTTTGCATCTGTGATTTCAGAAATATCAAAACTTGGTGCGGTTATGGTTCCATTTTTTAGAATAGTCAAGGCATTAGAAGGTGATGCTGATGATAATGAATTACCGATTTCAAACAATGAATCTTCAGGAGACCAACTATCCCTAGTGCCTCCACCTATATTATTACTTCCTATAGCAATAGATCTATACGCTTCTGCTTTTGTTTTGGATCCCATAGAAATTGATTCGTCACCAGATGCACGAACTGCGAAGCCCATTGCTATTGAGTACCCTCCAGTAGCACCAAAATCATTGGTTGGTCCTCCACCAATACTTAAATCTATAGCATTATTACCAATTGGGCCATATACAAGAGAAGAGCTTCCTACAAGTCTCCAACCAATTCCATTACCTTCATCTAACGTTTCCAATCCAGAAACGTTGGCTGCGTTAAGGGCATAAGGTACTGCGTTAAATACTGTTTGATCAATGTTTACAAAACTGCCATCTTGTTCTATATCTATTCCTGTTTCTAAGGCGTGTATGCCACTTCCCCAATCCACATTGATCATAGATGATACTATTGGTGTTCCTTCACCAATATTAACAATCAAAATACCATTGGCATCTGTTGTTTTGTTTGTATGTGTTTCTTGATACGCAATGCTGGTGCCATTATTTTTTAGTATCGTAAATTTAACATTGATAGTTTGGCCAGCAACCAAGTTCCCGTTTCCATCTTTAATGAGAGCTTTGTAGTTAATGCTTTCGGGTTGCGCAAAACTTGATATTGAGATTAAAAAGGCTACGAGTATTGTAATTGTTGTTTTCATGGTGTATTTTTTAGTATTAATTTTTTATCAATTTTTTTAAATCGTCTGTATCAGAATAGGATACCTCCGCAAAACCCAAGCCTGAAATGGTGATTAGCAAATCCTCGGGATTGGCGAGTTCTGTGTTTACTAACCTTAATAGATGTATGGCTTACCTTTTTTAAAAGTATGCTGTAAAACCTAAGTTGAAAAAAATGGTACTCAATGTGGTTTTTACATCTGCAATAGCATCTTTTGGTTTTGAGTTTTGCCATACGTAATAAACAGCGGGTTCTATGGCGATATGGTTTCCTATAAAAAACGAGTAACCTCCTCCAGCCCTAAAACCAAAGACATTCGATTTTAGTTCATCTGCTGCAAAACCTCCCGATTCTTGGGTCTGTTTAGTACTTCCAATAATGGCACCTGCTTCGCCAAAAACGCCATTATCTAAGTGGTAACGTGCAAATGGACCAACACCAAGGCTTGTTGAGGTTACTTTGCTGTCATCTGCTTTTTCACTTGATGCTCCTATTTCCAGAGCTAAACCAACAGCTAAATTGTCCATAATGTAGTAGCCTGCTTTTGGGCTTGCAATGATGCCGAATATATTGGTTTTTGAAGAAGATCCTCCAAAAGTGCGTTTGCTTGTAGTGGCGTTTATTGAAAAAGAACCACTTGCTAAAAACGACCCTTTTACTTTTGCTGAAAAGGCATCTTGTGCAAAACTTGATGTAGAAATCAATACTACTGCGAAGGCTATTATGGTTTGCTTTAAATGTTTCATAATGTGTTGTTTTTATTGATTAATAATTTTGTGTTTGCTTACTTAATACTGATTATAAAGTAAGGTTGGTTTTAATGAGTTTATAACTGCTTTCTGTGTCGTCAAAAGCACTTGCCCAAAAGTTGGTACCATCAAAGGCAATACCTTGCATACCAAAATTGGGCACTTTGTAAGAGGCTATGGCTTTAAACGTTGGTGTGGTTTGGCATTTATGCAGATAGACACCATCAGCAACATATAAGAAGCCATTTTGATAGTCTAGACCATTTACGTTATAAAAACCCAGTGGAATGGTCTGCTCTATGGTATTATCTGCAACATTTACTAAATTAAGACTGCCTTCATCATCATTGGATGCTACCCACAGATAATCTAGATCAACAGAGGCCATGCCAACTATTTTAGTTTCAACTTCTAAATTAAATGGGGTACCACTGCCATCTATTGAAGAAACACGAATTAAATTGGAATTGCCATTGCTTTGAAAGAGGTAGCGGTCTGGAACTGCAAATTTTTCAATTTCAACAACTTTTGCAAGATTTGGTGTGCCAAATAGACCCACTTCTGTAAATGTTGCAGGATCTATGAATGGAATATAGGTAGAAGTATCATTCATGCCATAGACGATTTTTGTTTTGTCATAGGTAAATGCCATATCCACTGCGCCACTCCAAGGCGCATTTCCCTCGGTTAAAATAGAAAGTTCTTGTACCCAATCATTGGCATTGGGAGCAGCATTATTTCTTATCAATTGTAAGGTGCTACCAAAACCATCAGCAATGTTCAGGGCGTTTTCATCTAATGTATATTGAAAAGGCGTTAAGCCTTGTACATTGATCTCCATTTCAGTGTCTGAATTGACGACATAGGCTGTTTTATAATCTGTTTTAAATCCTAAAACTTCTTCTGACAAAAAACTTACGGTATTATCTGTATTAAAAATAAGGTACTTGGGTTGCCCTTCTAAAAAAACACCACCTGTAACTTCCCATTTTCCCTGTATTGTGTTTTGCTCCACATTATTATCATCATCATTATTACAATTAAATACGAGTGCTGATAGTATAAATAGTATTGCGAATTTGATTGAATTTTTCATAGCCTTATTTTTATTTCTTCATCAATTTTTTTAAATCGTCTGTATCAGAATAGGATATATCTGAAAAACCCAAGCCTGAAATGGTGATTAGCAAATCTTCGGGATTGGCGAGTTGGTCTTGTTCATAATCGTTTGAAATGGTTATTTCAGCAGTTCCCGAAGCTTTTCGAGTGTCCTCATTTAAAGAAACAGTACCCGATAAACTTGCTTTTGGGTCTTGGTCTATTTTATCGCCATATTGGGTGTAAAAGGCAGTTATCATTTTTCCGTCTTTAGCAGGGCGTTTTAGCTGTACCCAAACGTTGTTCAACACATTTTTATCGACATCATATTCCAGCTGTATAGATTCATAGCCTTTTTCCAATTGCTTTTTAAAGCCAATGGTGGCAGTACGCACTTGGGTTGAGCTATTTCTTGACACCATACCATCACTTGTAGTGTAATCCCAATCTTTGCCGTTTATTTTGCATAACACCTTGTTGTTGTTTGTCTTTTTTATTTCGGTTTTTGCGGTTTCGAGTGTTTCATTTTCAGAAGTTGAAACTGAATTATGTTCTTTTTTGTTGGCTTCTCCGCAAGCGAGTAGTATGAATGCCAAAAGGATGCTGTTTATATTGTTCATGATTTTTGTTTTTAAATTTTTACAAATTCTACCCGTCTGTTATTTGCTTTGCCTTCAGTTGTGGTATTTTCATCAACCGGTTCGGTCTCTCCTTTTCCTTCGGTCTGTAACCTGTTGTTGGCAATATAAAATTGAGAAACAAGTATATTTTTAACCGAAATGGCTCTTTGTTGTGATAGTTTAAGATTGTTGCCCTCATTGCCATCTGCATCGGTATGACCAATGATGTTAAGGTTTAATGATGTGTCTTGTTGTAAAGCATCTGCAATTTGTTTTAATACCCCATTTGATTCTGGTTTTATTTGATCGGATCCTGAATTAAAAAGGATACCTGTAGTTGAAAACCTCCCTTCATTTAAAAGTTGGCTCCTTAAATCAATACCTGATGCAGCAATCTTGAAATCGCGCACGTAAACATGGTCTATGCCATCACGTATATCTCTGGGGTGCAACTTAAATGATACTATATTCTCGGGTATCAGCCTGGGTATGTCAACTACTTTATTTTCGTTCATCCACATTCTGAAACGCTTACCGTTAACAGCTATAGAAACATGGATTTTCTCTGAGATAATATCCCTAATGTCTTTTTCAATCTTATTTCTAATAACACGTGCACCCTTTACTTTATTTTCAACAATAAAACCTGTGTTACCTAATAACCATAAAGGAATTTCTATGGTTGCCTTGTTTTTAGAGGTATTGAATTGGTTATGATCTTCAAGCCATACCTCTAACTTAGCCTGTGAGCTGGTTTTCTTGTCTAAGCCCTTGGTAAGCATATCAAATTCAATCGTATAATTTTCGGGCAAGGGTTTTAAAACATCGGGTATATATATAGATTTACCTGCCAATTGCATCCATCTCTGGCCTTCAATTATTACCAACTCTCCCGTACCGTTGGTATTCCATTTTGCAGGGAAATCACCCATATTATCCAATGAAAAATCGTCATACAGCAAGATTTTATCTCCTGGTACAAAATCGAACTTAGAATAGACTTCCAATTCTTTTGAGCTTTCTTTTTCTGTTCCCGGTATCTGAATAACGGAAACATCTTTTGATTGGCTTTCATTTTTACCTTTGTTTTTTTTATTATTCTTGTTTTTATTGCCTTCAAAAATGCTATCCAAAGCCTGGTCGGTTTTTTTGGAAGTTTCATTTTCTACACGTCTTTCTACTGTTCTTTCAACTGCTTTTTTGGCTCTTTTGCTTATTTTTTTTAGTAGTTGGGCATTGGCCTGAGTTGCAATACAGATGACCAGTATAAACAGTATTGATTTTAAAATTTTCATAATTATGCTGTTTTTAAAAATTAGTTATCCCTTTTTGCTTCCATAATTTTTTTCTCTATGGCTTTACCAAGCGAGTCTTTTTGCTTTTCGGTTAAATCTTTGGCCTGTAAAAAGTACCAGTTTTTGTATTCTGCTTTTTGGTTTGCGGGCATGTCCATTTTTTCCAACAATTCTAAAAAACTTAATTTTTTGTTTTTGGATTTCCCATCTAGGTTTTCGCCAAAAATTTGACCTAGTGTGCCTGACCCCATGTCTAAAAAATTGTCTTTTTGTACTGGCTTTTTTTCTGTTTTTGTTGAGTCTTTTTTGGTTTGCGCCATACTTGTAGTTGATATGGCAATAGCCAAGAAAAACAGTAGTAATTGCAGTAATTTGCTAATTCTTTTTAATTGGATGCTTTTATTGTTTAAAAAGTTCATGATTTTATTTTTTTTAGATTAGATCGTTGGTTTATAAGCGCTCATACTCTGCTGTGTTTATTTGAAAATGTTCTTTTTCAAATTTTGTGCATAACATGGTGGTTATTTTTTCTCTGTTGCCTCTTTTTTTAGAGGTTACAATTTTTAAAGGCAAGCCCGAATAGATGGCTTTAAGCGAATCATCGTTAACGGTAATACCTCTTGCTAAGATGTAACCAAAAAATTGTGCTGTTACGGCGTTTTCGCCAAAGGATCCTTCAGTTACATCTTTTGCTACCCATACCTCACTGGTTAAATTATTACTGGTCATCCTGAATAGTTCGCATTCATAGTCTAGAATATTTCCGTAACCGGCAGATTCATAAATTTCTGGGTTTTCTGCATCATTAAACTCTTTTACCAAACTTTTTAGGTTAAAAGGCATAGACATCACTATTTTACCGTCTCCTTCGCCCATATAGGTAAACATTTTGTTCATGACATTATCATAAACAACGACCATATTACCATCCGTTTTAGAACAGAAATAACCGCCGCTTGACGGTAAATAATAGTCGATGACTGTTTTATTTCCTCTAGGGTTTTCAATCTCCATTTTATAGATATAATCAAAGGTATAGACATCATTTTGGGCATTTAGTTGTGCACAGAACACCATTGCTAAAAACATAAGTGGTAGTGCAAAAACCCCAGTTAGCTTTTTGTTGGTTTTATAAGTGATCTTTACATTTTTTGTTGCATTTTTCATAATTATATATTTTTGATTAATAGGTTTCGTAAGTCCAGTTGTAATATATGGTTAAGCTTCCTCCAGTGCTATAGTTTACTTGACGTTCTGCAGATATAGGAAGATTATTATCGTTGTTCACGTAGTCATAAGTGTCTGACTGATAAATAGTCCCGTCAGACCCAATTCTTTTATAGGAAAGGATATTATTTTTACTATAATATTTTAAACCATCATAAGCATTATATCTAAAAGTTTCATATTTAATAAAACTGAGCATATTTAATTCGGTAGAAATTCCGGTTTTGGTTAGTGTAAAATAATATGGGTTTATTTTTGTGTCGTAGGTGTATGTATAAGTAAGCTCATTTTCGTAAGTGATATCATCAGCACTTTGGGTGAATAATAATTGTCTAATATTATTATTGGCATCATATTCTAAAGTCATTTTTGAGTAACTGGAAGCATTAGAACCATTATATTCTTTTACTGTTTTCAATTTAGTGCCTTCATATTCCATAGTAGTCTTTGAATTTCCATAAACATTAGATGTTGTATTAATTACAGCTATCTGACCTTCATTGTTATATGCAATAGTACTTGCAGTAGTATTAGATGTAGCTACCCTGTTTACGGTTGCAATTCTACCTTGACCATTATAGGTGTAAGTAATATTTCCCATCTGTATAATTTGGTTATTGTCATTATAAATGATTATATTATTGATTATATTAGTACCTGAAGACGTTTCAAAACCAGTAGGCTTACCTTCGGTACTATAGGTAATGTCGTACTCATTAGTATCAATGCCATAGGTTTTTAAACGTATATTTTCATTTGGTGCATTGCTACCACCATCATCATTTTTGCTACAGTTAAAAATGGTTAGTGTTAACACAAATACAATGATATGTTTCAATAAATTTTTCATAATAAGTGTTTTTAAGTGTTGTTATATTGCTTAATATTTTAAAGGTCTTTTGTTAAAATATAGATAAAGTCTCCTCGTGTTAATACCAGTTTTGTTTCGCTAATGGAGACTATTTTTAAAGTTGCGGTTAAGCCAAAATCTGCAGGGAATTGTATGTCGTTATTCTCATTTAAGGTGTAATTAACAGGGGCATTATTAGAACGAAGACAGCCTTCAATAAACTCATAACCTGAAGGTAAAATACCACCTGTGTCATCGCGAACATCTTTATAGTCCAGGTTTTCAGTATCTATAAAGTGGTAGTATGATTGTGCTTCACAGGCGGAGGCATTGCCATTTGATGTAACGCTGTAAAACCATTTGCCAATGAGCAGTTGCTGTGTTGTTGGCTCTATATTTTCAATAATTGTGTTGTCATCGTCTTTACTGCAATTAAAAAGGCTTAGTGTTAGTGAAAAAATAAATAGGCTTTTCAATAAATGCGTACTTACAAAATACCTATTGATTTTTTGTTGTTTACCGAAAAGGTTATAAAAGCTAGAGTTTTTATTTGAAAATTTCATGTGTTACGGATTTATAAATTCAACTATTTCTGTGCTATTATGGTTATCAATATTTATTCTTAGTCTTTTTGAAACAGCATTTGATGTATTTACGCCACTAAAATTTCTCACAAAAAAATAAAAGTTAACACGTACTGCTTCTCCGAGGGCTTCAAAATTCCCTACTAAAATATTCCCTGTTAGTGGGTTATTAATATTTCCTTGCCATTCATTATCTTGCTTGGAGGACTGTCTCTAATCGTCCAAGGGCTGTTTATTGCTGATCCAAATTCTATGTAATTACTTGGTGGTATTTGCCATTGTATGGTTTTAACTCCACCGTCATCACTTCCTGTATAGATAAAATTATAGCTTGTACCATTTTTTAGATTTAGCAAGATGCTTTCATAATCGTCATCTTGGTCAAACGTATAATCAAAGCTGTCACCCGTAATTCTAAAAGTAAATTGGGGAGGTGTTCCGTCTGTTTCTGGTATTTCGGTTTCACAACTTTGTACTACAATTAGCAATAGTGCGATTAATGGATAGATTAAATTTTTCATTATATCTATTTTTTTATAATTCAATGAGTTCTGTATTGTGGTCTCCTATAAAAATGGTCAGCTCTTTTGACACACTGTTAGAACTGCCGGATTCGCCACCAAAATCTGATACCGTGAATCTAAAAGCTGCACCTGTAAAATCATCAACGCTTTTAGCTTCAAAGGTTCCGGGTAGGATGTTTCCAGTTAAGGGGTTGTTAGGGTCACCATTCCATTTGATGATTCTGCTTAAGCCCGAAACATTGTCTTGCCAAGTGTCAGGTATGGCAGAATCAAACTCTATATAATCACTAATAGGTAATTGCCATTGTATGAGTTTAACACCACCTTCATCGCTTCCTGTATAGATAAAATTATAGCTTGTACCATTTTTTAGATTAAGCTGTCTGTTGCTATAATCTTCATCTTGATTAAATACATACTCAAAGCCATCACCTGTAATTCTAAATGTAAATTGGGGAGGTGTGGTGTCTGTTCTTGGTATGTCGGTTTCGCAACCTTGGGTTACAAATAATAATAGAATGATTAGTGGATACGTTAAATTTTTCATGGTCTATTTTTTAAATATTTAATTGTTTTCTATTTTCGAAGCCCTATTTAGTCTTCTGTAATACTCCATATTTTTCCGGTAGTAGTCTCAAAACCAACGTAACCTCCAAATACCCAAATAGCGTCATTGTAAAGTAAGGTTGTATGTGCTACTATAGGCTCTATAGGGTTTAAACCGGCATATTTTGTCCAGTCTTGTAAATTTTCAGAATAATAAATAGCATTGGTGTAAGCCGCAGCATTGGTGCGTCCTCCAATAATCCAAACTTTATTGTTATAAACGGTAGCTGTATGGCCATTTATTCCAGGAAATACAGAAGCGTTATTGGTTATTAAAGTCCAGTTACTTCCATTGGTGCTGGTCCATATTTCGTTAAGTTTTGTGCCAGCGATATTTTCACCACCAATAACATACATAGCGCCATTAAAAACAACCGCTTTCTGGCTTACTCGTGCCGAAAAGGCATTGGTAGTTTCCTCCGTCCAGTTTTCACCATCTGGAGAAGACCATACTTTTGTGTTTCCAGTGTCAGGATCTGCAGCAATCACATACATTTTGCCATTAAATACTACTGTGTTATGGAAAGCAACGTTGCCAAATGGGGCAGTTAAAAATGGATTTATCCATGCAGTTCCATCTGAAGAGTACCAAATATCACCTAGCCAATCGCCAGCATTATTTTCGCCGCCTATCAACCAAAGTTTGCCGTTAAATGTTGTTAAGGTATGTCCGCATCGCTCTCCTACTATATTGTTAGCAACAGAAACCCAAGCCACACCATTTGCACTGTTCCATACATCGCTATTAAAATCAGGACTAGAATAACTATTCTCACCACCAACAGACCATACTTTACCATTATATAATGCCATGGCATTACAGGCAAAATCGCCCATTTGGTCTTGAGCGGTTTCTAGGGTAATGGTTAATGTAAGCGGCGTAGTTGGATCATTTGAAGTGTTATTGTCATCAGAGCATGATATAGAAAATACCATTATGGCAATAATTAATAGGTTTGTTTTTATTGTTTTCATCATTCTATTTATTAAAGGTTGTTTTTTTTATCACTTTGTTTTTATAAACTATTTTTAAAATGTATCTGCCTTTATCCAAATGGTTCACATTTAGGTAAATTTTGTGTTTAGGGAAGTGGTCTAATTCACCTTCAAAGGTTTTTTTCTTTTTAACCATTTTACCTTTTTATTTCAGCAGGCTATTTAATGACTTTAGGTTTAACGTTATTTAAAAAATCAATACCTAATTTAAAACTCGCTGGTTATAACGAGGTTTTTGTATGGTGCTATTAATTAAGATGTTGTAAATGTAAAATGTAGAAAATGAGAACGTTATAACACATGTAACAAATGTTGTAACTGATGTAACATTGTGGAAAAAGGAAGTTTTCCCTATGTGGAATTTAATTAAGAGTGTTGTTTGGAATACTCAGTAGGCGTGCAGTTATAGGCTTCTTTAAAGCACTTTGTAAAGTAAGAATGATCATTAAAACCAACGGTATATCCCACTTGTGAAATATTGATATCAGATTTTTTAAGTAATTGCGCTGCCAGTTTTAAGCGTTGGGAACGAATAAACTCCGAGGCCGATAACCCTGTTAAGGCCTTAATTTTACGGTGCAGTTGCATTCGGCTTAAGCCTACCGCTTTGCTGAACGCCTCTATGCTAAAAGAAGATTCCACTAAATTTTCGTCCAGGACCACTTGCACTTTTTCCAGAAATCGTTCATCAATATTGGTAATGGCAATATCCTTTGGCCGTAATATAATTTCCTGACTGTACCGTAATTGCAGTTTTTTTCTGGATTCAATCAATTTTTTAACTTTTAGCTTGAGCAATTTCTTGTCAAATGGTTTGGTTATATAATCATCGGCTCCAGTTTCAATGCCCTCAAACCTACTTTCTACTTCTGCTTTGGCCGTAAGTAGAACAATGGGGATATGGGAAGTGCGTTCATCGGTTTTAAGCTCTTTTGTAAGTGCGATACCATCTTTTTCGGGCATCATAATGTCTGAAATAATGAGATCTGGAATATGCTCTAAAGCCAATGCAACGCCAATTTTCCCATTTGATGCCGTCATCACGTTATATGTTGTATCAAAGGTTTGTTTTAATAATGTTCTTAGATCGGCATTGTCTTCTACCACTAATAAAATAGGCAGTTCGCTATCTGTAAATTCTTCAGCATCTTCAGTTATATAATTGGTAGTAATAGGTGTTTTTGTTATAGGTTCTGTTTGAGTGGTACTTACAAATTGTTCATTTTTAAAGCTGTTTTTATCCACCGGAAGGGTTACGGTAAATGTAGTCCACTCGTTTGGTACGCTGTTAGCGCTAATGGTGCCTTTGTGTAATTCCACCAATTCTTTAACCAATGCTAAACCAATTCCCGTGCCCTGGTTTTGTTCGTTTGATTGATAGAATCTTTGGAATATGTTGCTCAATTCATCTGTTGTTAAACCCTTTCCTGTGTTTTTAATTTCTAGATACAGCTTGCCTGCATTTGTATAAGCATGAGCTTCAATAGACCCATTTTTAGGCGTATATTTAATAGCGTTTGATAATAGGTTAACAACTATTTTTTCTACTGCATCTTTATCAAACCAAACATTTTCTTCTGTTTGTTTGATGTGAACTAAATAGCTGATGCCTTTTTGTTTTGCTGAATAGGAAAAAGACCCGCTTAAAGCGGATATAAGTTTAAGGGCATTAGCATTGTGAATATGCAATTTTAACTGGCCTGCATCAATTTTTGAGAGGTCTAATACTTGATTGACGAGTGATAATAAGCGTTCTGAGTTTTGTTTGGCAACCGTAAATTGTTGGCGTTTTTTATCTGATATAGAATCATCATTTAAAGTATCATTAATAGGATCGGCGATTAGTGTTAACGGTGTGCGAAACTCATGAGAAATATTGGCAAAGAAATTGGATTTCAATTTATCCAGTTCTTTTAATTTAGTGTTTGTTTTTTGACGGTTTCGGTACAAAATAAATAAGAACAATCCAGCTATGGTTGTAATGCCCAAACCACCTAAAAATAAATTGCGTTGGTTCTTTTTTTGCTGTTCTGCTAATTCGTTTTCAGATTTTAATAAGGTAATTTCCTGTTCTTTTTTTTCGGTTTGGTATTTGGTTTCTAAATCAAAAGTTTTTTCTGTAATTTTCTTTTTGTCAATTTTTTGCTGGAGAGCGATGTATTCTTCATACGTATTAATAGCCAAACTTAAATCATTATTCATTTTATACACTTCTATTAATGATTTTGTAGTTTCTAGTTCTTTACCAAAATCATCGGCTTCTTTACATTCTTTTATAGCTTTTTTATAGTATTTAATTGATGTGTCGTAATCTGTATCACTATAAAAATCTCCAAGATAGGCTAAACCCCATCTTTGATAGGTTTTATTTTTAGATTTTACAGCTAGGTCATAATACAGTTTATAATCTTTTTCCGCTTCTTTTAACCTATTCATTTTAACAAGTAAAAACCCTCTAACAATAACACCATAAGAATAAGAATTTTGTGTTGGTACCTCTTTTGCATGATAAGCAACAGATTCATTTAGTAATTTCAAAGCTTCATCATAGTTATTTAATGAAGTTTCAGCTTGAGCAATAGCAATATTTAATTCTTGAACACCTATTTCATTTTCTGTTTTTCTATAAAGTTGTTTAGCTATATTATAATATTCTAATGCCTTTTCATAGCCATGAGTAACTCTTACTGAATACCCTAAATAATTATTGATTTGAGCTCTTAAAGCAGATGTCCTTAGATTTGGTTCGGTCTCACATATAGAATCTGCCAAAGCATAATTTCTAAATGCTCTATCATGCTCGAAGTTTTGAAACCACATGTTGCCAATATTCATGTAGCCCTTTGCTATTAGCTCTTTTTTGTGAATTTTTTTGCCGAATTTTATCGTTTTATTAAAATAATACAAAGCAGAATCATATTGGGATTCACTCTGAAATTCTCTACCAATTAAGTGATTTAAATTATAGTTATAATCACCATTTAATGGTAAATCTTGTATGCCTTTTTTATATTGAATAATTGATGAATCAGAATTATATTTTACTTTTTTCCAATTTGCAATTTTAATGTGTGAAGTATAAATCCCATAATTAAACTTAAAATCCTTAGATAGAATAAGAGCTTTTTTAAATTTTTGTAGTTGAATTATTGTGTCAGATTCATTTGAGCCTTCTTTCAAAAGATTCATGACAGCCAATGAATCAATTTCTCTTGTTTGCCCAAATGCAAAACATGACATAAAGAAAAGAAATGGAACAAGAAAATATTTCATATAATTGCTTGGTTAATAAATAAATATACGCAATTATTGGAAAACGAGTGAATTGTGCTTAATATTTATGTAGCAAATAGACAACAATAAAGAAAGAATAAACAGTCGATACTATTGATATTCTTTTTCGGTACAAAAACCCATGACTCTTTCTATACCAGCTCTATTATACCAAATACGGTCGAAAAGTACAATATTACCTGCCGATGGTGAATGATATGCGAACCTTTGAAAATACCATTGCGTTTTTTCTTTCTCGGTTGGCACACCCAAAGCCACCACTTTACATACACGCGGATTTAAAGGTTCTGTAAACCGTTTTATGGTGCCGCCTTTTCTGGAGGCATCTCTACCTTTAAAAACAATAACCACTTTTAGCCCTTCTTTTTTAACGTGTTCTTGAAGATGAACGAGTTCTTTATGTAATTTGGCAAGTTCTTTATCGTAATTGAAATCGTTATTATTGGATATATATGTGCTTTTTACAGACACAAGGTAAGAAAAAGTAAAAAAAATTTGCTATAACTTTGCTTTTTTAGACTGTTTTAAACAAAGAACTCATTTAAACTTTTTTAATTGAAGCGAAAAAGTTTAAATGAGTTCAAAAAGGAATGTTATAAAACAATTTAATTTTCAGCATTAAAAAACACCTTATAATAGTGCATTTTCTTTTCATCATCATAACCACGTTCTAAATATTCAGCTGAGGCATCTGGCGCATCAATATCCAGTTTTATCTGTATGTTGGTGTCGAGTTTTATATCGGTCTTAAACTTTTTTTTTTCTTTATTGACCACATTTTCGGCAACATCAAATTGGTTTCTGATAACAATATTTTGTTCGCCTTCAAATTCTTTTTTATAATCTTCAAACTGCCTTATCTGTTTTTCGTCCTCAAAAAGTTCTTCTTTAAATCGTTCTATATTCACCACTTCATTTTCTTTAAAAAAATCAATGGTTTTGGCTAAAAACGTATTTTGTTCTTTTGCGCCGTAATTGGTTTTTAAAATCTCGGTCGAGAATTCTTTACAAAGGGCAATATATTGTTGAGTGTGATTGTTGGCATCATCGGCATATTTTATATTTAAAAACTGGTTGAGCCAATATTGGGCATCATAACTATTGTTGTCCACGCTTAAAATAATGTTGCCTTCAGTATCATTTTGGTTTAAAATTAAGCAGCCTTTATCTACTTTTTTAGAGTTAATTCCTTTTTGCACCAATACCTCATAACTGTTGTTTTCTAAATAGGTTTGGAAGAAATTTACTTTGTTTTCAATTTTAAAAATACCAATGGCATTGGTGGTTGTTTCGTTAAATTCGATACCTTCAAACATAACCACTAATACATCGCCTGTTTTTATTTGTGCCGAATTGGATTGTTCATACAAATGCGTCACAATATGTTTTGAAACCTCTATAAAAGCCTCATCATCATTAAAAATCTGTGTGATATAGCTATTAATTTCATTTAACGAAATATTAGCATGGTGGTTAAACCTGTAGCTTTGAACCAAACTTCCGAAGGGGCGTAACAAAAAAGGGAGCATCAGGTCGTAACTGGCTTCGTCAAAATCGACCAGTTTTTCTGAAAAGGCATTTTTGGTATCATTGAATTTGTTCCCAACTTTATGGATGATGAATTTTGAAATGGCTGCGTTTTTTCTTGAAATCATGGTTTGTTTATTACGAATGCAATAGTAGTGATTTCAAAAGAAAAAAACCATAAAAAAAGAACGCCAAAGCATAACACTTTGACGTTCCAAAAGATTCGAGGACTTGCGACTTGGTTATCGTTATATTTTAATGAATTCCACACGTCTGTTTTGTGCCTTTCCGTTGGTGGTGGCATTATCGCCAATAAGAATGTTTTTCAGCTTTTCCAATAATTGGGCATTAAGAATATAGCAAAAACAAAAAACAATATGAGAGTTAATCCATTGTCAATTTCCATTAAGATTTTTATATGATTAATAGCAGCGCTAAAGATAAAAATTCATTTATTATATACAAAGATAATTGCAAATTACTTACATATATAAACTTGCAAATGAGTTAAATAAAGCTTTTTTGGCCATCATCAGTTCAATTTGTAAAGCAATATGGAATTGGGTTCGCCTTTGGTTATAAATTCCAATTTGTTGTCTTTGTCTATGTTTTCCAGCGCAATGGGCGAATTTCCATAAACGGGGAAACCAGACAATAAAACACCTTGGCTATCGTATATGTAAACCTTTTTGGCTTGCAGATCGGTAGTGGCAACATAAATTTTGTCTTTTATATAAAACAGTTCTGGCTGTGTGTAATTGCCAAAATCAAGCTCAACGCTGTTGTTTTTTATTGCAAGTTTGTTGTCACTTTGTGTTATTAAACTTTTGCTGGAAGCGAATATGCTGTGTTTTTCAGAAAGGTTTAAATTTTTGGCAGAAACCGTTCCGTTGGTGTTTATAGAAACCAAATTACCGTTTAAAGTGGTAGTTGTAAAGGTATCATTATACAAAAAGATAGGTTGGTCAGAATACGTGTTTTTTGTTTTGGGGGTTAGTCTGGTATTTCCGGTACGGTCCAAAATATAAAACTTGCTTTGGGTTTTAAATACAATATAGTCTTTGCTGTGTATCCTAAAATGTTTTGGTTGTGTAATGATGGTGCCATCTGCCATATTAAAATCAAAACCATCAACGGTTTTAAGGTTTTTGTCGTACACCAATAGGTTCTTCCCTTGGGTAACCATGAGTCTATAATCTTTATTTCTATCATAATCAAAAATAGCCAATGGCTGCGTAATGTCGTCATTAAAATTACCAGGAAAGGGTGCTACATCTTTCCCGTTTCGGTCAATGACGTACACTTTGTTTGGTGTTGCAAATGCCAGTTGGAGCTTGCCGTTTTTAAAAATGTCCATTTGCTCAATAGTGCCCAATACAGTACCTTCCAGTTGCTTTTTCCAAAGAATTTTTCCTTTGTTTGAAATAAGGTACAGGTTGTTTTTTACATCTTGTACCACAATCTCTTTTTCTTTGGTAATATGATTTACCACAAACTGCGGATTGGTTAAAATATCGGCAGACAACTTAATGTTCAATTCTTCCGAAATGGAGTTTTCCACTGCGATGGATTTACTCTTTTTAATGATGCCATTAATATGGGCAAAATTAGAATCGTATATAAATTGCAAAGCAGAAATGGCGTAATTGCCAAAACTTTCACCTAGATCATCATTGAAATTTTTATTTATGATGGTTTTTAATGACGAAGGGTTTGTTACCAATAATATAGAGGACGCATTGCTTAGTTTTTCCATACATTTTTTAAAGGCTTCGGTTTCGCTCAAGGTGGTCTTGTTTTGATAGTTTGAAATGATATTTTGAAGCAGTTCCAAGTTGTCAGAAAACACAAAAAAGTTATCCAATTCGCAGTATATATTAGCTTTGTTAAACTGGATCAAAGGGAAAAACGTTTTAGAGAACAAATCGGGATCGCTAAAACCGAAAATATCAATGCCCCGGTACGTTTCCATAATGGTTTGCTCTCCAATAAGGGCGTCTTCGGTGGCAATAACATCTATGGAATTTAAAACAATGGCTCGGTTTTGGTTTTCATAGACTATACCAACTTCAACAATATTATCAAGAACAGCCGTTAGTGGCACAATAGAATCTTTTTTATAGAGCGTGTTCAAATTGCCTTCAATGGTTTTAAAATTCTTAAAGGTAAAGCTCATAAATCCATCACTATCAAAAGGGGTGATGTTTTGGATTTGGTTTTCCTGCGGAATGGTTTTCTTGAAAATATGGAGGATACGTTTTGTGGTATCGGTGGCTTTGGTGATGCCATTAAAGTAAATTTCATCTTGCTTTACATCCACATCCAAGGCCATATAACTGGTAAACGCTTTTAAATTTAAAGATTCGCCCACAAAAAAGGATTTTATAAAAGGCGTGTCGGCCTTAATAATCACCGAAAACGTTTTGTCGTTGCTGGTAGCGTTGTAAATTTTTACCAACTCATCATTCATGTTGGAATGGGACAGGACCGTATCCAAAACATCTTTTGAAGAAGCCGCAATAAACGTGCTGTCAATTACCGTGCTATAAAACGTGTTGTTGTTGAAAGTAGACTTAGTAAGCGTTTGGTTTTCGTACTTTAAGGTTTCTTCTATGTAGTTTTTTAGCGAATCGGTTTTAAACAAATGCCGCGTTTTTTTTGTGATGATGGCATATTGAAGACTGTCTGTTGCATCTGCTGAAAAGCAAATCAACACATCGCCATTCGGTTTTAAAAGTGCCAGATTGTTCAATTTGCTTTCTAGGCTTTTGTAGGCATTTGTTTTAGAAAATCTATCCAAAAAATCACTGTTGCTGATGCTGCTTTTTAGATCTTCAAGGTTAGAGGTTTTGATAATGATGGAAGTGTTTTCCGGTACGTAATCAATAAGATTTGTGCGCTCTATTTGGGTGTTGGAACAGCTAAAAACAACTAATAATAAGAGGGAAAAACCAAAGATTCTCATAAAACGGATTAATTTATGCAAACCTACATATTTTTCAATTTATTTTAATCTTTTTATCTTTAATGTGTTCAGTCTTTTTTCTTTATTCTTAAAAATCCAATTTTAATTGTTCGGGCAAAAGACGAAACGATTTTCTGTGATATTTGGTAATTCCATAGTTGCGTATCGCCTCTCGATGCTCTTTGGTAGGGTAGCCTTTATTTTGTTTCCAGTTATACATGGGGTATTCTTCATGGATGGTTTCCATATAAAGATCTCTATGGGTTTTTGCCAAAACAGAGGCGGCGGCAATGCTCAAGTATTTGCCATCGCCTTTTACAATGGTTTCAAAAGGGATATTTTCAAAAGGTTTAAAACGGTTGCCATCTACAATAATAAATTCTGGTTTGGTTTTTAATTTTTTAATGGATTGGTGCATCGCCAAAATAGAGGCGTTTAATATATTTATTTGGTCTATCTCTTCTTGAAATACATGGGCAACCCCAAAAGCTACCGCTTCCGATTCGATGATTGGTTTTAAAAAATCTCTTTTGTGTTCGGTAAGTTGCTTGGAATCGTTCAAAACCACATTTTTAAAATCTGCTGAAAGCATAACAGCGGCGGCAGTAACCGGACCCGCCAAACAACCACGTCCGGCTTCGTCGGTACCACATTCCAATAAAAACCTTGAATGGTTATTGAGTAGCATATTTTAAAATATACACAAATTTATAGTTTTTATTTTACAGTGTGGGTTTTGTTGTATGGTTATGTTTTCATTATAAAATAATCATCTTTTACAGGATTTTGTTTAATCTTTTTTATAATTACCCCTTAAATCCTAAATATTCTTTAAACAAAATTCAAAAAAAATAAATTTTAACATATTTATTACTGGTTTTGATTTGTTTATTTAAGATAATATTAAGAAATTCGTTTTTGACTAACTCAAATAATTAATGTATGAAATTAAAGTTGACGGGTTTGTTAATGCTTTTTATAGCATTTTCAATACAATGCTCTTTTGCCCAAGACAAAAAAATTACTGGAAAAATAACGGATGCTGAAGGCATACCACTTAATGGTGCTACCATTATTGTAGAAGGTGCCAACAGAGGCGTTGTTTCAGATTTTGATGGCAACTATACCATTTCCGCAAAAACAGGAGAAGTATTAAAAATTAGTTTTATTGGCATGCAAACGCAAAAAGTGAACATTGCAGATAAAACTACCATTGATATTGTTTTAAAAGAAGATTTAGAAAGTTTAGATACCGTGGTAATAACGGGATATCAAAACGTAAAACGCGAATTGTTTACGGGTGCTTCCCAAACCATTAAAGCTGCAGATATTAAATTGGATGGAGAAGCAGATATTTCGAGAGCTTTAGAAGGAAGGGCAGCTGGTGTTAGTGTGCAAAATGTAACAGGTACTTTTGGTGCAGCGCCTAGAATTACCATTCGCGGGTCGTCCTCTATTTTAGGCGATACCAAACCCATTTGGATTGTTGATGGCGTTATTCAAGAAGAAATTGTGAACCTATCTGTATCCGATTTGGTTTCCGGTGATGCCAATACCTTATTAAGTTCGGCAGTTGCTGGATTAAACGCTTCAGATGTAGAGAGTTTCGAGATTCTTAAGGATGCGTCGGCAACAGCGCTTTATGGCGCTAGAGCGTTGAATGGGGTAGTGGTTATTACCACAAAATCTGGTAAGAAAAACCAAAAACCAACATTCAATTATGCAGCCGAATATGCGGTAAGGGACCTTCCAAGATACACCAATTATGATTTGCTGAACTCGCAAGAAACCGTTTCTGTTTACAGGGAAATGGAAAGTAAAGGGTTTTTGGATTTGCCTTCATCATTTCAAGGCAGATATGGTGGCATCTATAATATCATGTACCGAGCCATCAATAATTTTAATGAAACAACTGGCCAATTCCAACTTCAAAACACACCCGAAGCACGTGCTCAATTTTTGCAACAATATGAATTGGCAAATACCAACTGGTTTAAAACCTTGTTCAGTGCTGCTCCAACACAAACACATACATTGAGTTTTTCGGGTGGTGGTGAAAACTCAACATCGTATGCCTCGTTGGGATATTATACCGATGGTGGCTGGACGGTTGCCGATAGGGTGCGCCGCATCACAGGGAATTTAAGAAACACCTATTACTTAATGGACAATAAGTTAAAGATAACCACCCAATTACAAGGTTCTATTAGAAATCAATTGGCACCGGGTACTTTTGCAAGACAGGAAGATGTGGTAAGCGGTTCTTATACAAGAGATTTCGATATCAACCCCTTTAGCTACGCCATTAATACAAGTAGGGCGTTGCGCGCACGGGACACAAATGGGAACTTGGAATATTCACGGTACAACTGGGCACCTTTTAATATTTTAAATGAATTGGAAAACAATGGTATTGAACTGAATGTGTCCGATATTAAATTTCAAGGTCAGGGCGAATACGAAATAAATAAAAATGTAACCTATACCTTTTTAGGTTCTGCACGTTATGCTACCTCAAATAGCGAGCATTCCATAACCGAAAATTCCAATGTAGCTGGCGCTTACAGAGCAAATGAAACTACTATTGTTCAGGATCAAAATACCTTTTTGTTTTCAGACCCGGATTTTCCGAATTCCAGACCAAAAGTGGTGTTGCCCGTTGGTGGTATATTGATTACCTCAAAAAACACCTTGGTTACTTATACTTTTAGAAACACTTTGGATTTTACGAAACGATTCAAAAACGATGTTCATGGTATTCGGGTGTATGGCGGACAAGAATATAGATATACCGATAGAACCGAAACCAAAAATACCGGTTATGGCTATCAATTTTCTCGTGGTGGTACCGTTTTTACCGACCCCGATATTTTGAAGAAAGTCATTTTAGAAGGCAATCCTTATTTTTCAGCTGAAGAAACCAGGCAACGTGAAGTGTCTTTTTTTGCTAACGTAACCTATGATTTTGAAAAGAAATACGTGCTTAACGTTACAGGAAACTACGAAGGTTCCAACAGGGCAGGTAAATCTACCGAATCTCGGTGGTTACCAACTTACACCATTGGCGGTAAGTGGAACGCCGACAAAGAAGACTTCATAAAAAAATCGGACATCATTTCAACCTTAGCGTTCAGACCGAGTTACGGACTTGTGGCGCTTTTGGCAGACAATGCCACTAACAATCTGGCTGTTTTCAGAAGCCAAATTACGGATAGACAATATAATGATGATCGAGAAAATTATATTGATATTGAAGATTTACAAAACAGCGAATTGACTTGGGAAAAAACCCTTGAACTTAATTTAGGGGTCGATGTGGGCTTTTTACACAACAGGATCATGTTGAATTTTGATGCTTACTTTAGAAAAGGAAAAGATTTGATTGACCTTATCAGAACTACGGGTATTGGCGGTGAATCCATTAAATTGGGTAACAACTCTGAAATGACCACAAACGGTATTGAGTTTCAGGTAAACACCGTAAATATTGATAACGCTGATTTTAGATGGAAAACAGGATTTAATATTTCGCACTTTAACCAAGAAGTCACTTCACTAAAACAAGAATCCAATGTGTTCGATTTGGTAACAGGTACGGGCAGAGGCAACGCGATTGGCTATCCAAAAGGAGCGTTGTTCTCATATAAATCTGAAGGCCTTAACAATTATGGTTTGCCAACCTTTTTAACCGAAGATCCAGATTTTAACCCAGCGAAACCTTACGATTTGATCGATTTTCAAGATACCGATAAGGTGTTGGATTATTTAGTGTATGAAGGTCCCACCGAACCAAATATCTCTGGAGGACTTTCAAATAATTTCTCCTATAAAAACTGGGATTTTAGTTTCTTTATCTCTTTTTCGGCAGGTAATAAAGTGCGTTTAGCGTCCACATACAAATCGGAATATACAGATTTGGATGTGTTTCCACGGGAATTTGTAAACCGTTGGATAGCACCGGGCGACGAAAACCTTACCAGCATTCCTACAATTCCTTCACAAAGCGTGTTACAGTCTTTTGGTGAAAACGAATTGGAAAGAGCCTATAATGCCTATAATTATTCCACCGCACGTACTGCCGATGGCGATTTTATCAGAATGAAAAACATAGCGTTAGGATATACGTTTGACAAACAAACCATCAAAAAATTAGGGATTTCTAATTTTAGGTTGAGTTTGCAAACTACCAATCCGTTTTTAATCTACTCCGATTCAAAATTGGGTGGTCAAGACCCCGAGTTTTTCAGATCGGGAGGCGTTGCGTATCCAATTTCACGACTGTTTACATTTTCACTAAATGTTGGTTTTTAAAATGAATTCTATGAAAAATATAATTAAAGTCTTAGTATGTGTTTTGCTGGCTTCTTCATGCAACGATATTTTAGATGAAGCACCAGATAACAGAATAGAAGCACTGGATTCTCCCGAAAAAATTGCAGAACTACTCGTTGGGGCTTACCCCGATGCAGCCTATGTGCCTTTTTTAGAACCCATGTCCGATAATGCGGGCGATAAAGGCCCCAGTGCCGATACAGGGATCGATTTTGCAACCACCCTTAATAAACGCATGTACTTTTGGGACGATATAAACGATATTGACGACGACACGCCCACAAACTACTGGAACAGAGCTTATAAGGCTATTGCACAAGCCAACCAAGCATTGGCGTCTATAGATGCTTTAGGCGGTGGTACAGAATTTAATATTTTAAAAGGGGAAGCACTTATCTGTCGTGCTTATGCCCATTTTATGTTGGTGAGCATATTTTCAAAGGCATACAATCCTTCAACCGCAAGTTCTGATATGGGCATCCCTTACGTAACCAAACCAGAAACCGCTTTGTTGGGTAAGTATGAAAGAGGTTCCGTAGAGAACGTTTATAATCAAATTCAAAATGATATTGAAACAGGGTTGCCACTTATTAAGGATAATTACAATGTACCGGCTTTTCACTTTACACAAAAAGCCGCAAACGCATTTGCTTCCCGTTTTTATTTGAACAAAGGCGAATGGCAAAAAGTTATAGACCATAGCAATAATGCTTTAGGCGCCAATGCAACGAGTGTTTTAAGGGATTGGACCAATCAATACGCTCCAAGAACGTATTCCGAGCAAAATTACCTTTATACATCGTCAACTGCAGAACCTGCTAATATATTGCTGGTTTCGGCATCCTCACTTTATGATAGGTTTCATGCGAACGCTAGGTACCAAATGAACAGCGCCATTGCCAGTCAGTTGTTTTTTGGTCGTAATATTTCCGGTAGGTTTTGGTCCTTCGGAATATATGGTTCTTCAGATTTGTTTTATAACATCCCTAAGTTCCAAGAGTATTTTAAAGTAACCAACCAAGCAGCAGGAACGGGCAATACGTTTGTATCGTATGTATTGTTGTCAACAGATGAAGTGCTTCTTAACCGTGCCGAAGCATACGCTATGTTAGGGCAATTGGATAATGCAACAGATGACATTAATAGGTCATTATCGGTTAAATCTGAAAATTACGATCCAGCTACCGATGCCCTAACGGCATTGGATATTGCAACTATATACCAAGGGTTTCCACCATCCATTTATACGCCATTTTATACCATTCCAACAGGATCGCTTCCGTTTGTGGCAGCTATTTTAGATATCAAGCAAACCATTTTCTATAACGACGGGTTGCGTTGGTTCGATATAAAGCGACATAATATGGAACTGACCCATACCGATGTTTTAGGCAACAGTTACAAGCTGCCCAAAGCTGATAATAGACGGCAAATTCAAATACCTGAAGCGGCACAATCTTTTGGTATTGCACCAAACCCACGATAATTTTAAAATTCAAATTTCATAAAAATGAAAAACTACATATACATAACATTAGCATTCATGGTTTTGGCGTTTGCAACAGCCTGTGATGATGGTTCCGACAGCGTTGGTGAAAGCCAAATAGACACCAACCCTCCCATTTTAAACGATTTGGATAAATGGTTAAGAAGCAATTTTGTGGCACCTTATAATATTGAAGTGCTTTACAAATGGGATATTAACGATACCGATATTGATAGATACCTGCACCCACCTTTTGAAACCAGCGTAAAACCGGTAGCCAATGCGCTGCAAAAAGCTTGGATAGAACCTTATACACAAGTTGGCGGTGCTAATTTCATTAAAAAAATAGCCCCAAGGCAATTTACCATGGTAGGTAGTTTTAATTACAATCCAAACAGCCCCACCATCACGCTTGGTGTGGCAGAGGCTGGCACTAAAATCACACTCTTTAATATTGATTATTTAGATTTTACTGATATTAACAGTATTAAACAGCCCTTAAAAACGGTACAGCACGAATATGGCCATATTTTAAATCAAAACATCCCTATCGATGTGGCTTACGGTCTTATAAATCCTGAAAATTATACGGCGCAGTGGTTTAATAGAACTGATGGAGAAGCAAGGGAATTAGGGTATATTACCGCTTATGGCTCCAGTCAGGAAAGCGAGGATTTTGTTGAAATGGTTTCAGAAATGCTAACCAATTCAAAAACAGAGTTTGATGCGATGGTAGAAAGCATTGATAATGAAGACTCAAAAGCCATAATAAGAACAAAGGAAGCTATGGTGGTTGAATATTACAAAAAGAAATTCAATATAGATTTATATGAACTTCAAGAACTTGTAGCCACAGCAACCCAAAAACTTGTAAATTAATAGATATGAAATGCAACCCGAACTTGCGAACAGGCGAAGCAATTGCATAGGACCATTAAAAAACAAATATTATCTACATATGAAAAAAATATATATAAAGTTTGGCTTTATCTGCTTAATGTTTTTAGGGTTTGTGTCGTGTAACAACGATGGTGCCGAAACCCTTTTTGCCGATTCCCCAGCCGATAGAATTGCACAGAAAAACAGCGAATTGCTAAATTTGCTATTGGCAGAACCCAATGGCTATAAAGGAATTTACTTTCCAAAGAACGATGAGTTTGGCGGTTTTACATTTTATATGAAATTCAATGCCGATGGAACGGTTAACATGACCTCCGATTTTAATGATGAAACAGCCATTGCATCATCATCATTCGAAGTACGTTATGGTTCTGCACCCGAATTGGTTTTTACCACCAGAAACCATATACAAAAAGTGAGCGACCCCGATTACCCAGGGTTGATAGGTTCGGGCTTTAAAGGCACTTCTGTGTTTCAATATTTTGGCAATGAAAATGGGCTGCTCACTTTTAAGGATGTTAGAAATGCCAACACCGGTCGTTTTGAACTTACACCCTCGGGCTTAGCAAATTTCAATACCGAAAGTGTCCAAAAAGTACAAAGTTCTTTAGCGCAACGCCAAAATTTATTGCCAACGCCCTCAAGTTCGGTTTTTCAAGTTTTAAAAATTAAAAAAGGGAACAAAGAGTCCAATTTCAATTTTAATTATGATGCGTTTAGGTTATATGCATCACCACGAGTACGTCTTGAAGGGGATGTTATCTCGGTTCAAGAATTTAATTTTGGCATCGCCTTTACGGGAGATGGCTTAATAATTAGCCCGTCTTTACAATTTGATGGTGAAAGCTATACCAATTTCACTTATGATGTGGCCACTTTAAGTTATGTTTCAACCGTAAACGGCTCGACGGCCACCATTTTGTTTGATAATGAGCCTGCTTTTATTGGTGAAGATGTAAATGAATTGTTAGATCTAGGACCTACGGGGTTTTTATATAGACCAGCCTTGGGAAAAAATCCTTTAACCTCACCAGGATATGACTTAATGATTTCACAAGTAAACGAAAACCTAGGAGCTATTGGTTTTTCATTTGTAGAACTTCAATTAATTTTAGATTTTGAAAGCGACGATTGTGACACCTATCTTTTTATTAGAGTTAGAAGAGATTCTGACGGTGCTACATTTACAACGTTTTATTGTTATGAGAAAGCCGTAATACAAGATAGAAAGTTGTTTTTAACCTATTTAGGCCCTTCAGGAGGGAATGCGACTTTTTTGGAAGCGAGATTAGCGCCAATAATAAACTTTTTCAACAGCAGTAAAGGATTAATTTATTCAGATGAAGGAAGTTTTTCTTCAAGTGCCGCTAGTTATATCAATAGAGCAGGAACATTCACAAGTTTAGACAATCCTTCCATAAGAATATATGGTCTGTGGTTTGGTTAATTAATAATCATGCTAGCTTTTCAATAATCAAAAAATCCCTAAATCAATTTCGGTTTAAGGGTTTTTGGTTTTCAAATGGTAAATAAATACTATAAGCAAATAATTTTTCCGTTTTACAACGTTATCATATTTTGTATTTACATTTGCACTGTTCAAAAACAATTATGAAGAATATAATTTTAGCAATCACATTAACACTATCTACGTTAAATATTCTATGTGCACAAAATAACCCAAAAAAACCAAGTAGGTTAAGTCGAGAACTCGGTATGGCTAAACCTAATGATTCCGTTGATAAAGCAAAACTTCCTAAAATACAACAGTACTTAATTATAACGTATAAAAATGACACTACTTATGTAGATACTACGCTCACCATCCAAAAAGAGTACAAATTCAATTACTTGCGTAAGGATAATTTTGGTTTGATGCCGTTTTCTAACCTAGGGCAAACGTATAACAGCTTAACCTACAATTTTCAGAATACCAGTTTAATGCCAAGTTTTGGCGCGCGCGCAAGGCACTTCAATTATATGGAAATTGAAGATATCAATTATTATCGCGTGCCAACACCACTTACCGAATTGTATTTTAAAACAGCATTCGAGCAAGGGCAGCAAACCGATGCCTTTATCACCATCAATACATCACCACAGTTCAATTTTTCAATAGCCTACAAAGGATTGCGCTCCTTGGGCAAGTATCAGCATATTTTAACAAGCAGCGGTAATTTCAGGTTTACTTCAAACTACCAATCAAAAAATAAACGATACGTTGCAAAAGGGCACATTGTGACCCAAGATTTGTTAAACCAGGAAAATGGAGGTTTGCGCGATGATTACATAGCTAATTTTGAATCGGGCGATCCCGAATTTTTAGACCGTTCCATACTAGAAGTTAATTTCGAAAATGCCGAAAGCATATTAAGAGGCAAACGGTTTTATTTGGACCACACTTATAAAATCATTCGGGAAAAAGATTCTTTATCAAAAAACAAACTCAGTATCGGTCATATCCTATCTTTTGAAGATAAAAATTTTGAATTTAATCAAACAGGTGTCGATACCACTTATTTTGGAAGTGCCTTTAAAAGTTCTATAAAAGATCGTTCTACTCTTGAAAACTTTTACAATCAATTACAATTAAATTACAGCAATAACATACTGGGCGATTTACAGTTTAATGTAAGCAACAACAATTATAACTATGGTTACGATAAATTGGTGCTTCTAGATGGAAAAACCATTACCAACCGATTAAAAGGCGGTATTTTTTCAGCGGGCGGTAAATACCATAAGCAATATAAAGGGTTCGACCTAAATGGCGAACTGGGGCTTAATATTGCAGGCGATTTTGATGGAAACTACCTAAAAGCAGTCGCAACTTTTAAGCTGAACGATGATATAGCAGCTTCCGCATCATTGAACCACAGTTCCAAAGCACCAAATTATAACACGTTATTGTACCAAAGTCTTTATAAAAAATACAACTGGCAAAATGGCCTTAATAACGTCAAAACGCAACAATTGGCATTTCAGTTAAAATATAAAAGCTTAGCGAATATTACGGTAGATTTCAACACCATAAACGATTATGTCTATTTTAAAAAGGACGAAACAACCCTACAAGTTCGCCCATTTCAAAACAGTGGTACCATTACCTACTTACGCGCCAAACTAGAAAACGAAATCAAACTAGGTAAGTTTGCCTTAAATAACACTGTGCTGTACCAAAACGTGCAAGACGATAACGGCGTGCTAAACGTGCCACAGCTCACCACCCGTAACACGTTTTATTTCTCAAGCCATCTGTTTAAAAAAGCCATGTTTTTGCAAACGGGTGTTACCTTAAATTATTTCACAAAGTATTACATGAATGCCTACAATCCGGTTTTGGCAGAATTCTATGTGCAAAACGCTAAAGAATATGGCAATTTCCCGAGGTTGGATTTCTTTATAAACGCCAAAATCCGTCAAACCAGACTTTATTTAAAAGCCGAACATTTCAATTCATCCTTCACAGGTTACAACTATTATTCCGCACCAAACTATCCGTATCGCGACTTTATAGTGCGCTTTGGAGTTGTTTGGAATTTCTTTTTATAAATTATTTGGGCGTTCCCCTTCGGGTCGGGCTTTCCGCTAAATCTTTTGGTTTTTTGTCATTCCTGCGCAGGTAGGAATCCATAATCAAATATAATAGGTGTGTTTTTAAGGTTATTTCCCTATCCAATAAAACCAAAAGGATATCGCTGCAATCCCTAACGCGGGCGTGCCGGCCATGGGCAGAGCAACACCAAGATCGAGCGCTTTCTGGCAAGCCGCCGCCGCCATCCCTTGGCGTCTTAGAATCTTAGCGCGCCAAAAAAGGCACATCCCGTACCCCAAAACCACTGTCCGGTCCCCGCCATTCTATGCCAAGACCGCCCCTCCGGGGAAAAACCATGGGCCGTAAACCCCATATAATAAGCGAGTTAAAAGGGCACAGAAAAATAAACGAAAAAAGATAAAAAAAAGCTTGTGCGGAACGGAAAAAGCATCGTATGTTTGCACCCGCTAAAACAGGGTATGCTTTGTGCGGCGGAGTTCATAAAAAGGTTTGGATATAAGGATTTGGGAGTTGAAAAAAAACTTTTCAAAAAAAATACCAAAAACTATTGTGGGGTTAAAAAAAGGGTTTTATATTTGCACCCGCTTAGCAAGGAAACGAGCTGGGCCACAAGAAAAACAGTCCATCTCTCTTTCCCTTTGGGGAAGATGTCCGATAGGACAGATGGGGAGGAACAAGTTCATAGACATATTGGATTGACAGCGTAAGGTCTAGTCGGAAACGGCGAAGACCGACAAAGAGAACAGAACATTTAGAGTACTAGAGATTCCGATTGATTGTTAACAGGGACATATTGATATGTCCGATACAAATTAACGATGAAGAGTTTGATCCTGGCTCAGGATGAACGCTAGCGGCAGGCCTAACACATGCAAGTCGAGGGGCAGCACGTCTTCGGATGGTGGCGACCGGCGCACGGGTGCGTAACGCGTATACAACCTGCCCCTTACCGCGGGATAGCCCAGGGAAACTTGGATTAACACCGCATAGTATAATAGGACCGCATGGTTTTGTTATTAAAGGCGACGGTAAGGGATGGGTATGCGTCCTATTAGCTGGATGGAGTGGTAACGGCACACCATGGCAACGATAGGTAGGGGCCCTGAGAGGGGGATCCCCCACACTGGTACTGAGACACGGACCAGACTCCTACGGGAGGCAGCAGTGAGGAATATTGGACAATGGGCGCAAGCCTGATCCAGCCATGCCGCGTGCAGGAAGACGGCCCTATGGGTTGTAAACTGCTTTTATACGGGAAGAAACACCCCCTCGTGAGGGGGCTTGACGGTACCGTAGGAATAAGGATCGGCTAACTCCGTGCCAGCAGCCGCGGTAATACGGAGGATCCAAGCGTTATCCGGAATCATTGGGTTTAAAGGGTCCGTAGGTGGACGGTTAAGTCAGAGGTGAAATCCTGCCGCTCAACGGTAGAATTGCCTTTGATACTGGCCGTCTTGAATCAATGTGAAGTGGTTAGAATATGTGGTGTAGCGGTGAAATGCATAGATATCACATAGAATACCGATTGCGAAGGCAGATCACTAACATTGCATTGACACTGATGGACGAAAGCGTGGGGAGCGAACAGGATTAGATACCCTGGTAGTCCACGCCGTAAACGATGGATACTAGCTGTTGGGACTTGTCTCAGTGGCTAAGCGAAAGTGATAAGTATCCCACCTGGGGAGTACGTTCGCAAGAATGAAACTCAAAGGAATTGACGGGGGCCCGCACAAGCGGTGGAGCATGTGGTTTAATTCGATGATACGCGAGGAACCTTACCAGGGCTTAAATGTAAGTTGCATGGGGTAGAGATATCCCTTTCTTCGGACCACTTACAAGGTGCTGCATGGTTGTCGTCAGCTCGTGCCGTGAGGTGTCAGGTTAAGTCCTATAACGAGCGCAACCCCTGTCGTTAGTTGCCAGCGAGTCATGTCGGGAACTCTAACGAGACTGCCGGTGCAAACCGTGAGGAAGGTGGGGATGACGTCAAATCATCACGGCCCTTACGTCCTGGGCTACACACGTGCTACAATGGTGGGGACAGAGAGCAGCCACTGGGCGACCAGGAGCGAATCTACAAACCCCATCACAGTTCGGATCGGAGTCTGCAACTCGACTCCGTGAAGCTGGAATCGCTAGTAATCGCATATCAGCCATGATGCGGTGAATACGTTCCCGGGCCTTGTACACACCGCCCGTCAAGCCATGGAAGCTGGGAGTGCCTGAAGTCCGTCGCCGCAAGGAGCGGCCTAGGGTAAAATCGGTAACTAGGGCTAAGTCGTAACAAGGTAGCCGTACCGGAAGGTGCGGCTGGAACACCTCCTTTCTAGAGAAAGACGATCAAAAGGAAACAAAAAGACTAGGAAAAGGGTAGTCTGTTCTCATTGCTGTTAATTTAAGATAACAAGTCACCAGTCAACGGTGCTTCAATGACCGGATAGGTTATTGGAAACTGAAAACTGACGACTATAAACAGTCTCATAGCTCAGCTGGTTAGAGCGCTACACTGATAATGTAGAGGTCGGCAGTTCGAGTCTGCCTGGGACTACGAAGCACGCAAGTGCCGGGTATGCCCACGAAGGTGGGTATCTGTTGAAGGCTAACGAAAAGTTAGTTCGAAATAGAAACGTTCATACGATCCTGAACTAAATTCAGGACAAGCATATTGAAAGGAAATTTTGGAAGTTGAGAATTCACAATTCGTAATTCTGGATTCATGGTTCTGAATTCTGAAGACGGGGGATTAGCTCAGCTGGCTAGAGCGCTACGCTTGCACCGTAGAGGTCATCGGTTCGACTCCGATATTCTCCACTATCCCCACCTAGCCTCCCCAAAGGGGAGGGAGTTGGAAAGCTAACTCTCCCCCCTTGGGGGAGCTGGAGGGGGAAACGTTCATTGACATATTGAAAAAAGATACATGAAAATTAAGATTGGATCCGTCCAATCTTAAATAATAATTTAGATCAATTAGGGTCACATCGAGCGATCCCTAATTAATCAAAAAACGTTTAATTTATGAGGTGTAAGAAAGTTTAATTGGTATTTATACTGATTAAATAGGCTGAAAATTATAAATTAAATAGTAACTCATTAAAAAAGCAAAGAGTACAATAAGCTAAATAAGGGCGTATGGGGAATGCCTAGGCTCTCAGAGGCGATGAAGGACGTGATAAGCTGCGAAAAGCCGCGGGGATCGGCACACACGATTTGATCCGCGGATATCCGAATGGGGCAACCCACCATGTTGAAGACATGGTATCCTGAACTTGTTTCAGGAAGCAAACCCGGGGAACTGAAACATCTAAGTACCCGGAGGAGAAGAAAACAATAGTGATTCCGTTAGTAGTGGCGAGCGAACGCGGATTAGCCCAAACCGCACCTGTTACGGCAGGTGCGGGGTTGTAGGACCACGATGTTCGAGGCAGGATGAACTGGAACCCTTTGGAAAGAGGGGCCATAGACGGTGATAGCCCGGTACAGGTAAAGAATGCGTAGATAGTGGTATCCTGAGTAGTGCGGGACACGAGTAATCCTGTATGAACCGGTCGGGACCATCCGATAAGGCTAAATACTCCTGAGAGACCGATAGTGAACCAGTACCGTGAGGGAAAGGTGAAAAGAACCCTGAATAAGGGAGTGAAACAGAACCTGAAACCATACGCCTACAAGCGGTCGGAGTGCTGGATTTATTTCAGTATGACGGCGTGCCTTTTGCATAATGAGCCTACGAGTTACCGTTGCTGGCAAGGTTAAGTGGTTAAGCCACGGATCCGCAGCGAAAGCGAGTCTGAACAGGGCGAGCTTCATTCTTAGGGAATGAAAGCGTATTTATACGTTTAGTCAGTAGTGGTAGACGCGAAACCGTGTGATCTACCCATGGGCAGGTTGAAGCTGTAGTAACATACAGTGGAGGACCGAACCGGTTGACGTTGAAAAGTCTTCGGATGACCTGTGGGTAGGGGTGAAAGGCCAATCAAACTCGGAAATAGCTCGTACTCCCCGAAATGCATTTAGGTGCAGCGTTGATTTATAGTTCTGTAGAGGTAGAGCTACTGATTGGATGCGGGGGCTTCACCGCCTACCAATTCCTGACAAACTCCGAATGCTACAGAATGATGGTCAGCAGTGAGGGCATGGGTGCTAAGGTCCATGTCCGAGAGGGAAAGAACCCAGACCATCGGCTAAGGTCCCAAAATATATGTTAAGTTGAAATAACGAGGTCGGACTGCTTAGACAGCTAGGATGTTGGCTTGGAAGCAGCCATTCATTTAAAGAGTGCGTAACAGCTCACTAGTCGAGCGGTCCGGCATGGATAATAATCGGGCATAAACATATTACCGAAGCTATGGACCCTGGACTTGTTCCAGGGTGGTAGGGGAGCATTGTAGTGTCGTCGAAGGTGTGTCGTGAGGCATGCTGGAGAAGCTACAAAAGAAAATGTAGGCATAAGTAACGATAATGCGGGCGAGAAACCCGCACACCGAAAGACTAAGGTTTCCTCAGCTATGCTAATCAGCTGAGGGTCAGTCGGGGCCTAACGCGAACCCGAAAGGGGCAGTGGATGGACAACAGGTTAATATTCCTGTACCTGCTCACGTTAAAAGTGACGGAGGCGTAAATTTGGTGCGTGCTGACGGAATAGCACGTTGAAGCCAGTGGCAACACGGCGATAGTACACTGAGGCTCCGGCCAAGGTGATAATCCAGAGTAGCGACTTCCAAGAAAAGCGAGTGAAGCAGCCCGTACCCTAAACCGACACAGGTAGTTGGGATGAGAATTCTAAGGTGCTCGAGAGATTCATGGCTAAGGAATTAGGCAAAATAGACCCGTAACTTCGGGAGAAGGGTCGCCCTGAACTTGTTTCAGGGCCGCAGTGAAAAGGTCCAGGCGACTGTTTATCAAAAACACAGGGCTATGCTAAATCGAAAGATGACGTATATGGCCTGACACCTGCCCGGTGCTGGAAGGTTAAGTGGAGGGCTTAGGGGCAACCCGAAGGTCTTAAATGAAGCCCCAGTAAACGGCGGCCGTAACTATAACGGTCCTAAGGTAGCGAAATTCCTTGTCGGGTAAGTTCCGACCTGCACGAATGGTGCAACGATCTGGACACTGTCTCAGCCATGAGCTCGGTGAAATTGTAGTATCGGTGAAGATGCCGATTACCCGCTGTGGGACGAAAAGACCCCGTGCACCTTTACTATAGCTTAGTATTGGTTTTGGACAAGTAATGTGTAGGATAGGTGGGAGGCTCCGATCGTGCGTCGCCAGGCGTGCGTTAGCCATTGTTGAAATACCACCCTTTGCTTGTCTAGAGTCTAACCCTTGTACAAAGGGGACAGTGCTTGGTGGGTAGTTTGACTGGGGTGGTCGCCTCCAAAAGAGTAACGGAGGCTTCTAAAGGTTCCCTCAGCACGCTTGGTAACCGTGCGCAGAGTGCAATGGCATAAGGGAGCTTGACTGAGAGACCTACAAGTCGATCAGGTACGAAAGTAGAGCATAGTGATCCGGTGGTTCCGCATGGAAGGGCCATCGCTCAAAGGATAAAAGGTACGCCGGGGATAACAGGCTGATCTCCCCCAAGAGCTCATATCGACGGGGGGGTTTGGCACCTCGATGTCGGCTCGTCACATCCTGGGGCTGGAGAAGGTCCCAAGGGTTGGGCTGTTCGCCCATTAAAGTGGCACGCGAGCTGGGTTCAGAACGTCGTGAGACAGTTCGGTCTCTATCTACAGTGGGCGCTAGAAATTTGAGTGGACCTGACCCTAGTACGAGAGGACCGGGTTGGACGAACCTCTGGTGTACCAGTTGTTCCGCCAGGAGCACTGCTGGGTAGCTACGTTCGGAAGGGATAAGCGCTGAAAGCATATAAGCGCGAAACCCACCACAAGATGAGATTTCTTTAAAGGGTCCCCGTAGACTACGGGGTCGATAGGCCACAGGTGCAAAGGCGGCAACGCCACAGCCGAGTGGTACTAATAACCCATAGGCTTATTGTATCCTCCCCCGACCCCTCCAAAGGAGGGGGGCAGGCCTGCCCGCCGGGGGGAGCGTTTTTTTTTTTTTTGTTAAGTGCAAAACGGTTATTGTTAAGAATGTTCATGTATAATGGCGGTTATCGCCCTTTTTTCAATATGTTAAGATATTAGTCCTCCCCCAGCCCCTCCGAAGGAGGGGGCCCAGAACGGAAACTGGCGCCCGGATTCTTTCGGGAACAGGGAGGGGCCACGGTTTAAGGTGGCTATAGCGACGGGGCTCACCTCTTACCATTCCGAACAGAGAAGTTAAGCCCGTTAGCGCCGATGGTACTGCATTGTGGGAGAGTAGGTCGTTGCCTTTTTTGGAAACCCTTCATAGAAATATGAAGGGTTTTTTGTTTTTTACCATATTGTTATTATAAATGTCAATACAAACTATCAATAAATGAAATTAGACTTTAATTGGTTTTTATAAATTCAACCCGCCTGTTATTGGCTTTGTTTATAGTGTTTATGTTTGGCACAATTGGTTCAGATTCGCCCTTACGATCTATTTCCATTCTCCTTGCGTTAATACCGAATTCTGAACTTAAGTCATTTTTAACAGAGGTAGTCCGTTTTTTGGAAAGCTCTAAATTACTCGCTTCATCACCATCACTGTCGGTATGACCAACAATCAAAACCTTTACATCGTTGTTTTCCTCGTTTGCAACGAGTGCCGTAACTCTTGGGTATTTTAGAAAGCACTCGTTACAAACGAGCGCTAGCAGGGTAAAAATTTAGAACTTAATAATGCAGATCAAAAAGGATTAATTGATAATGTTGTTATTTTTAGAATGTTTGATGTTTAAACAGAATAGACCACACGAAAGGATTCGTGCGGTAGCGGGGTAATTATAAAAAGCTCAACCTTTAAGAGTCGAGCTTTTTTTACAATAATAATTTATTTCTTTATAAGCCTTATTTGCTTTTTATAAGCCTTATTTGCTTATAATTATTGCCTTGGATCACTTTGACTATATATAATCCAGATTCTAAAGCTCGGCCAAAGTTGAATTCCTGGTCTGCTTTTCCTTCTTCATAATGCACTAATCTGTTGTTTAGATCATAAACATGGATTTTAACTGGAAGAGTGGAATTCTGAGATAATAATTTTAAACTCACATTGACTTTAAATGGATTTGGCCATGTTTTAATTTCAAATTTATCTTCATTTATTGTATCAGTTGGAATTTCTAAATTTCTATCACACAATATTGGTGAGTTAGGAACATTGAAAATTGGGCATTCGTTTAGTTTATACCAATCTACATATTCTTTTGATTTAATCTCGTCCAATGCAATAAACAACCCAGTCATTTTGGTATGATCTCTTCTACTGGATTTTTTGACTTCAATGTCATCTTTTGAATAAATGTTAGCATCTACAATAGATTTCTCTTTAATGGTTACATCATCTTCAACATAGAAAATAACATTAAAACCATTTCTGTCAATCGTATTCTTTTCTCCAATTTTCATCTCATCATCAATTAGAACAATGCAAGGTTGATTGAATTCAATAGTAACATTTTCGTCTGTTTCTAATTTATTAATATAAAGTACCGGAGTGTCAACAATCAAAATTCCTTTATCATCAACTTTTATTGATTTATAAACTTGTTCAGTAAGTATTACCGTTTTTCGTTTGCGTACTTGTATGTT
>NZ_JBFVFE010000030.1:0-50700 GCF_052728615.1 Mariniflexile sp.
GTGGGTTTTTACGTTGTTCCCCGCAAAGATAGGAATAAAAAACCAGAATACGAACTAAATAATGCTCTTATTAATAATAGAAAATGAAGAACAAGCTAGTGTTAGAGCCGTATTAGGGCATTTTATTTTTGTCTACACGCATCCATATATGGATGGTAATGGACGGATGGGAAGGTTTTTAATGAACGCAATGCTTGCCTCAGGAGGCTACCCTTGGACTGTAATACCGGTTGAAGAACGGGATAAATATATGAATGCTTTAGAGCATGCTAGCTTTGATCAAAATATAAAACCGTTTGCAGAATATATTGCCTATTTAGTTAAGGCAGGCTTAAAAGGTGCGCCTATAGCTAAAATAGATACAAGGAATTAAATAGGTTTCAATTCACAAAATCACATTAAATTTGATTCAAGTTAGCTTAATTTGATTGTAGTTTCTCATACAAATGTTAAAGTTTTCATAAAAATGGGCGAATTTGGTGTCAGTGAAATTTTAACCCTTTGAAAACCCCAGTTAATCCTCAAAAAACTAAAATTTGGTTAGTTCAGCCTTCATTACCAAGCATTTACATCATTTCTTGTAAAGGTTTTTTTTGTTCGGGTACAACATTTTATTTGGTGCATTCCACGTCTATTGATGAACAGAGGCTACAAAATTTGGTAAAAGCCTACAATAAAAAAAAGCTACACTTAATCAAAAATGGAGTGTTTTTTTCAGATTGTGCCATTGCCAATCCACCAACAAGTGTTGTTTGCGAAAATAACAAATGTGTTGCTGTTTATTAAAACTAAGTTTTTACTTATTTTTGGGGCATGCAAAAACTACTGTCATACCCTTTAACCGTTTTACATTTACTTTGTTTTTTTACAACATTGGTCATTTTTCATCCCATCCAATGGGTGTGTTTTAATCTGTTTGGTTATCAGGCACACAAAAAAAGTGTGGACATTATGCAGTGGTTCCTAATGCGTTGCGGCAATGTTTTAGGAACTCGCTATACATTTACCAATATGCATAAAATTGATACCAACTTGCCTTTAATAATTGTTGCAAACCACCAAAGTTTGCACGACATATATCCGATTACCTGGTATATGCGCAAACACCATCCAAAATTTATTAGCAAGATAGAGTTAGGTAAAGGCATCCCCAGTGTATCTTACAATTTACGTCATGGAGGTGCGGCTTTAATTGATAGAAAAAACCCCCGGCAATCATTACCTGCTCTCATGAAGTTTGGTGAGTATATTGAAGAAACCAAACGTGCCGCCGTTATTTTTCCGGAAGGCACCCGAAGCAAAAATGGTGCGCCCAAGCCATTTCAGACAAAAGGTTTGGAAATTTTGCTTAAAAAGATACCTTCCGCTTTAATTGTTCCTATCTCCATAAATAACTCTTGGAAAATGTATCGGTATGGCAAATTTCCTATGGGAATTGGCTCTCATATTACATTTACTGTACACGAGCCCATAAAATTGTCTACCTTTGTAGATAAAGATGCGCTTTTAAGTAGAATTGAATCTACAATAAAAAGTGGAATACACCTTTAAAATTTAAATATGTCGTTGAAGAATGTGAGATTAGAAGTGATGCAGTTTTTGGAAAAAGACGTAGATGCACTTATTCAAAAATATTTGATTCCTGTTGAAAAAATATGGCAACCCACAGATTTTTTACCAAACTCTGAAGGGGATGATTTTTTTGAAGAAGTTAGGGAAATTAGAGAGCTCTCAAAAGAATTGCCTTATGATTTTTGGGTGGTTTTAGTGGGCGATATGATTACTGAAGAAGCTTTGCCGACTTACGAGTCGTGGTTGATGGACGTGGAAGGCGTAGACAACGTAGATAGAGAAAATAGCTGGGCTAAATGGGTGCGCCAATGGACTGCCGAAGAAAACCGCCATGGCGATGTACTTAATAAATTCTTATACCTGTCTGGTCGTGTTAATATGCGCGAGATAGAAATTACCACCCAGCATTTAATTGCTGATGGTTTTGATATTGGCACCGATAGAGATCCCTACAAAAACTTTGTTTACACCAGTTTTCAGGAATTGGCAACTTATGTTTCGCACAACCGTGTGGCTAAAATAGCAACCCAGAGTGGCAACAAGCAGTTGGGTAAAATGTGTAAAATCATTTCCGGAGACGAAATGAGACACCACCATGCCTATTCTGAGTTTGTAGAGCGTATTTTTAAGGTAGATCCTAGCCAAATGATGATGGCGTTTCACGATATGATGAAACTAAAAATTACCATGCCTGCACATTTTTTAAGGGAATCGGGCAACAAGATAGGTTCTGCTTTCGAAGAATTTTCAAATACCGCACAACGCATAGGTGTTTATACCTCAAACGATTATGTAGATATTTTAGACAAATTGATTAAACGTTGGGAAATTGATAAAATTACCAACCTTAGCGATGAAGCTGAAAAAGCCAGGGATTATTTAATGAATTTGCCAGCTAGAATGTATCGATTGGCTGATAGGATAAAAATACCCGAAAACTCATTCCAATTTAAATGGGTGGAGCCAGCTGCGGTCAAGTAGTTTTTTACAATCATACTGTTCGTGCAAAATCTGTTCTATTGAACTCATGTTTTTAAATTAGACGTGTTTTTAATAAAATAAAGTGCTTCCTGTTTTAAAGTTTGGCTACTCAACATATAAAACTATATTTTTGTAAACGCCATTTTTTAGATGGAATTAAAAAGTATGAACCTTCCATAACTAAATTTCAATACTAAAGGAAATGATTGTATGGAAGCACCATGTGTCCAATAAAAAACAAATAACATACATACATGAATGAGGAATACGCTGTCTGTGTTGATTTTTATTTGGAAACATCCATTCAAAAAATACTCCCTAAAGCATACATAGCCCAAGTAAATGAAAATAACTTAACCTATGTTGAAAAAATAGCCACATTCGAGCTGGCAGAAAGTTTTAACATTCAAAACCTTTCCAACCTTCAATCTGCCATAGATCTTTGTAACGAACTCTCCTTAATTGCTATAACCAAAAAATACAATGCCAAAACCAACAAACAAAAACCGTTATCGGAATTATTAAAGGATAAAGGTTTTAACAAAATTTTTGAACAATACTATGCTCTAAAATTAGATATGTTGCTTAAAAATTTAGAAGAAAACAATATCCCTTTTGCTTTTTATTTAGAGAAAACCACCCCTTTTTATAAACAACAATTTTCTTTTTCTGAAAAAGAAATAAGCCCCATTTTACATTTTCTAAAAACCGCAGACAACATACTTTATACGCTTTCGCTAAAAACGGATACCGAAACCATACAGCCATATACCGAAAAAACCATTCTTATTCTAAATGACCCCAGTTATATTGCGATCAACAAAAACGTATATCGATTAAAAACAATAAATGGCAACAAAATCAAGCCTTTTATAACCAAAAAAAGTATTGAAATACCTAAACGAACAAGTAAAATCTATTTTAAAACCTTTATAAAAGACATTTTAAACCATGTAGAAATAGAAACCGAAGGCTTCGGTTTTGAACAAAAAACAGACATAAAAAAATGTGAAATCCGCACATTCTACAATTTTTTCAAGAACCGTTATTTATTGGATATATGCTTTGTTTACGAAGATTTTTCGTTTTCATTTAGCAACAAAAAAAAGTTTGCTTCCAAAATGCACATTGAAGACGATATTGTTGTTTTTCAAACCAAAAGAAACACTACAGAAGAAAAAAAATGGATAGAAAAAGCAACTGATTTGGGGTTAAAAAAAACAGAAAACAATTTTTTTTATTTTGAAAACACGCCTAAAAACGAAGATCCATACCAGCAAATCCAAGAACTTTTAAAAAACAAGGAATCCTTTATAAAACAAGGTTTTTTTATAGAAGACATAGCGGTTGAAGGCAAAAAAATAGTTCCAAATTCTGCATTTATATCTTCAAAATATGAAGAAAAAGAAGATTGGTTTGATTTGAAAATGCAAATTTCGTGTGGCGATTTTTCATTTCCATTTTCAAATATTATAGAAAATATCCGCAACAACAATCCTTTTTATGAATTGCCCGATGGTTCTTATTTTTTAATCCCACGCATATGGTTTTCAACCTATAAAGATCTTACAGAATTTGGGGTTATTAAAAACGGACAATTAACATTAAAACGCAATCAATTACCTATCATAAACCATCTACCAAACATAGCCATTGGTGCCGTTTGCAAAAAACAAAACATTGCATATATCCCTTCCAATAATTTAAAGGCCACTTTGCGAAATTATCAAACCGAGGGCGTAAAATGGCTTTTAGACCATAACCAGAACCAATTGGGAGCTTGTCTTGCCGATGACATGGGGCTAGGGAAAACCCTGCAAACACTGGCTGTTTTAACCCATATTAAAGACCAACTAAACCCCGCCGTTACAACAGAGCCCCTCGATTTGTTTTCGCAAACAACATTAAAAAAAGAACCTTTAAAAGCATTGGTTATCGTGCCTTCATCGTTGGTTTTTAATTGGAAGAACGAAACCAAAAAGTTTGCTCCATTTTTGCAAACCATTGGTTATACAGGCAAAGACCGAAAAACAATAAAGCGAAAACTGCATTTATACGATATTGTTTTTACCTCTTACCCTATTGTTTTAAAAGACATCAACCATTTTAAAACGCTCGATTTTACCTATTTAATTTTAGATGAAAGCCAATATATAAAAAACAAAAACTCTAAAATATTCAAAGCCATCAACAGTATTTCAACAGCCCACAAAATAACCTTAAGTGGAACACCTATTGAAAACTCACTCGACGATTTATGGTCGTTAATGCAATTTATTAACCCGGATTTGTTAGGAACTTTCACGTTTTTTAAAAACTATTTTAAAATTCCGATAGAAAAACATCAGGACGAAAGCAAAACAGAAGCCTTAAAAAACCTTATTCAACCCTACATTTTAAGACGAACAAAAGAGCAGGTAGCCAAGGATTTGCCCCCTATTTTAGAACAAGTATTTTATAGCGAAATGCAACCCAAACAACAAGAATGGTATGAAGAGGAAAAATCGAAAGCCCGAAATTCGTTGTTGCACGCTAACGAGCATCCAACAAAAATAAACGTGTTGAACACTTTAATGCGTTTACGCCAAATTGGTAACCATCCAAAACTGGTAGTCCCTGATTTTCAAGGAGATTCGGGTAAGTTTTTAGATGTTATTGAATATTTGCAAACGCTTATTAAAGCGGGCCAAAAAATTATTTTGTTCAGTTCGTTTGTAAAACATTTAGCCATTTATACGCAGTGGTGCAAAGAACACCACATACGTTTTTGTGAATTAACGGGCGCTACAAAATCGGAAAACAGGCAAACTGAAATTGATAAATTCCAAAACGACCAAACAGTTTTATTGTTTTTTATTTCTCTAAAAGCAGGCGGCGTTGGGCTTAATCTTACGGCGGCTTCTTATGTGGTTTTATTGGACCCGTGGTGGAACCCTTTTGCCGAAAACCAAGCCATTGCCCGAGCCCACCGCATAGGACAAAAAAAGCAAGTAAACGTGGTGCGATTTATTGCAAAAGATACGATTGAAGAAAAAATACGTTCGTTGCAGGAAAAGAAAAAAGAAATTTCAAATACCATTATCGAAACCGATAATATTCCTGACGACGTAAGCAATAATTTAGGTTATTTACTGTCTTAAAAAAAGGTAAATAGACCTGATTTAACAAAATTTCAACAAAAAAAAGCTTTTTATGACTTCAACTGAAATAATAAATAAAACCATCGATTTTGCAAAAGAAACCCTTGCGAATGCCGAAGGCGGGCACGATTGGTTCCACACCCTAAGGGTGTATAACAATGCCCTGCTCATCTCTAAGAATGAGGCTGTAGATATGTTTATCGTTTCGTTAGGGGCTTTATTGCACGATATTGCCGATAGTAAATTCCATAATGGCGATGAAACCGTTGGGCCGCAAATGGCACGAAAATTCTTATATGAACACAATGTGGACTCCAAAACCATAGAGCATGTTGTAACCATTATCGAAAACATTTCTTTTAAAGGAGGCCATGAACTTCAAAAATTCCGCTCCCCAGAACTGGATGTGGTTCAAGATGCCGATAGATTGGATGCCATGGGTGCTATTGGGATTGCTAGATGCTTTAATTATGGGGGTTTTAGGAACAGGACTCTTTATAACCCGGATATTAAACCAAACCTAAATATGAGTAAAGACGAATACAAGACATCAACCGCACCAACCATCAATCATTTTTACGAAAAACTTCTGCTTTTAAAAGATAAAATGAACACCAAAACAGGAACAAAAATCGCTTTGGAAAGACATCAATATATGGAGCGGTTTTTAGAACAGTTTTATGCTGAGTGGGAAGGTAGAAAGTAAAAAACAAAAATTCCAAAAACAAAAATTCCAAATACACGGATTACACAGGTTACTTTCCTCCAAGTAATTTAAGTGTAAAATTAAAAAGTTCAAATAATTATAAATTACGTAATAATTCCTCCCCTTTTTTTAAGGGGAGGTGCCGATAGGCGGAGGGGTTTATGATATTAGATATTTAAATAAGATTTAATTTTTTTGTGATGTTCTTAATCCAACCTGTAAAAAAAAAATCATTTACTGAATAATCAGTTTTATTTCTTTCCTATAATTGGAAGCACTTTTGCCCGTTATTTCATTAAACTGTTTGTTAAAATGCGAGAAATTATTAAACCCGCATTCATAACAAATATCGGCAATGCTCATTTGGCTTTCATTTAAAAGTTTGGTAGCGTGCACCACTCTATACTCGTTAACGAGTTCTGTAAAAGTTTTACCGGTGGCCTTTTTAAAATAGCGGCAAAAAGCCGGTACGGTCATGCTTACTTTATCGGCAATTTCATCTAACGAAATGTGGTTTTGAAAATTTTTATTGATGTATTTAAATATAATATCAATTTTAGCACTGTCTTGTGGCTCGGTTTCAAAAGCAAAACCATCGGCATTTAATAAAGTATAATCATCTGTTGTTGCTAAAAAATGTAATATTTCCAAAAATTTCAAGACGCGTTTTAAGCCGTCGTGTTCCAAAAGCTTCTCTATTTTCGGGCCTATTTTCTTTTTTGTTTCTATTTTAAATCGAATGCCTTGTTTCGCCCTTTCAAAAAGCGACACTATGGCAGCCATTTCCGGTACACTAAGAAAATCGTCTCCTAAAAAATTCGATTTAAACTGTACAGTGGTTTCTGTGCCACTAGCCGTTAACCTATCGGTAAAACCATTGTGTGGTAAATTAGATCCAATAAGTATTAATTGACTATTGTTAAAATAGGATAAATGGTTTCCTATATGTGTTTTTCCTTGCCCTTTGTTTATATAGATAAGTTCCAATTCTGGGTGAAAATGCCAGAATGCACCATTCTTATCTACCGTATCTACATGTTGTTTAACTAATATAGAACTTCCGAAACTTGGGGTAAGCTTTCTAAAAGTTGGTTTTTTATTAATCATAACATAATTTATTTACAACAAAATTACGGGATATTGTTATGCAAACATAGCTTTTTTTACCCTTATTATATGCTATATTAACTTTACATGCCGTTAACATTTAATTAACAGTTAATATAGCATACAAATTGGTCAAATTTGATGTTTTCTATACTTCACTTATATGATACCTTTGTATTGTTGAATGTTAATAAACCCAAATCATTAAAATAACAAAGAAAACAATTCCTACTTACATCTGTCTTAGCCTTAAAGTTAAGTAGCACAAAAAGTAGAATGTATAAATAAATTAGAAAAACAAGATTATAAAATCGTTTTCAACTCTAACAACAAAGAGTTTACAATATTCATTAATAATTAGTTTAATGTCTTATTTAGTTTAGTTGGTAAAGTGGGCTGTGGTGGCCCACTTTTTTTTGCTTTATTTTAATGTTCCAAAAAACTGCTCCTAGCACAAAACAAATACCGCTCAAAAAATCAGTTTAAATCCTTTGATGCCACATTTATGTTTTTTGTAGTAATTATACTCAATTAACCCCATTGTATTCTATATTAATTTAACATAAACATGATATTAAATTAATAGATAAAATAGCATATAAATATGTAAATATCAATGTTTTATAAAGTTAATACCCGCTTTATATTTGCAGTATAAAAACATTAAAAAACCAAATCATGAAAAACGCAATGAAAAACACAAAAAAAGGAATCTTAATGGTAACTATGTTTGCTACCTTGTTAAGTTTCGCCAATGATGCCCCATTTTACATCATTAAAAATGAGGCTAACAGAACCTCACTTACTTTAACAGATGTAAAGCAAGGAAACCTATTGTCCATTATAGACAACAACGGTATGGTACTATATAAGGAAACCATTCAGGAAACAGGAATCTACACTAAAGGGTTTGATTTAACAGCATTGCCAAATGGCAATTATATTTTTGAATTGAACAAAGATTTAGAAATCAATACCATCCCTTTTAGCGTATTGTCCAATGAAGTTACTTTTAACAAGGAACTTGAAAAAACAATTTTTAAACCTTTTACAAGGGTAAAGGGTAATTTAGTTTACCTAACAAAACTGGCTTTAAATGAGGCCCCTCTAAAGGTTGAGATTTACTTTATTGATAATGATCTAAAATCAGAACTTATTTATTCTGAAACTATTAAAAACACCATGCACATTAATAGAGTTTATAAGTTATCTGGTTTAAAACATGGCGATTATAAAATTGTTTATAACACAGATGGACGTGTATTTACTAATGACATTAAAAACTAAAAAACAAATCTGAATACTGGAAAAGAGTGGGCGCCAGTCCACTTTTTTCATTTAAAATCAGTGTTATCCGATAAAATGTTTACAGACTGTCGTTTTTTATATTTTTAGGTGTTTCGCTCAATTATTAGTCTTTTTGACCTAGTTTTGAAATCATAATAAAAATTTAGGATTTAAAAAAATAATTAGAATGTTTATCTGTTAGTTACCACCAAGTCTTTATTCTATATTCTAACAGCGAAGCGGTCTTGATTCTTTCCCGGACAACAATGATTTAAAATAACCTTAATTGCCCATCTTTAAATTGGGCATGTAAGCTGGTGTTCAATTTTGGCATTACCTTGTTTTTAAAATATTTTTGTCTGGCGAGTATTACAAGATTATTGATTTGCTCAGCAATTTTTCCTTCACCGCGCATCCGAGTGCCGTAACGCGAATCGTTTAAGGTCCCACCATGGCAACTTTCAATTTGGCGCAGTACTTTTTCAGCTTTATCGGGCATGGTTTTATGAATCCAATCGGTAAAAATTTCGCCAATAGCGCCATTGAGTCTTACAATGGTATGGGCTATTGATAATGCACCATGTTCTGATGCTGCTTTTGCCAATGCTAGTATTTCATGGCTGTTTATGGACGGAATAATGGGCGCCAACATCACGTTTACAGGAATGCCATGATCACTTAATGTTTTTACGGTTTCCAAACGTTTTTTAATGGAAGCGGTTCTGGGTTCCAAAACACGTCTGGTATCTTCTGAAAGCGATGTAATGGAAACATTGACACCTATTAAATTATCCTTTGAAAGTTCTTTTATAACCTCTAAATCCCGAAGTATTAAAGCGTTTTTTGTAATAATGGCAACTGGATGCTTATATTTTAGGAACACTTCTAAACACCGACGGGTTATTTCAAATTGTTTTTCGGCAGGTTGGTAGCAATCGGTGTTGCCAGACATCACAATGGGGTGCGCCTTCCAACTTTTCTTTTTTAAAAGCGCTTCCAAAAGTTTTGGTGCATCTTTTTTTACCATAATGCGACTTTCAAAATCCAAACCGGCACTATAGCCCCAAAATTCATGGCTATTGCGCGCATAACAGTATATGCAACCATGTTCGCAACCTTGGTAGGCATTCATGGAATAAGACATGCCTATATCTGGGCTTTCCACCTTATTTACAATAGTTTTAGGAAAAACCTCTAAATAAAGGGTTTTGTTTTTATCGCTTTCTTCACCCTCTTTATGGCAGAATTCTAAAAAATCGTCACGCATTTCGTGGCTTAATTCGAAGAAACGGTTATGTACATTAAGTTGTGCGCCACGGCCTTTTATAGTGGATTTTGGGTCCATTTTAGTAAAAATAAAGATTGAATGCTGCGTAGTCCCGATAGCTATCGGGATTTAAAATTACTTATAATTTACGCTGAAAAATGTTAAAACAGGAATGGGTTATTAACAAAATGGGGGACTGGTTAAGTTACCTTTAATCAATAAGTTCCCCCAACAGAACTTATTATTAGATTTTCTTCTAAAAGCTATCCTCTTGATTTATATTCATAAACTATATTTTAAACAGAGTAAATAATAATGTTTATTAAATGTGACTGTGAATTGTCTATGGAGTTGAAAAAATGTATAATTTAGGCTTATTCAAATTTTTTAAACTTTATTAAAGGATTTTTAAGGACCTTACTATTATGAAAAAGCTTTTTATATTATTTTTCTTTTTAATTACCAGCATATTACCCTCTCAAAATAGCGATATGTTCTCGCATAAATTAGATGACTTGGTTAGTTTGGATGTTCCAAAAAATTTCGTTGAATCAGACACACTTATAGATGGTGTAAAAATACACCAAATTAGATTTAAAACAGAATCTTATAACTTTATTGTCCAAAAAGTGCTTTTTGAAAATGAAGACCAAAAACAAAGTCTTTCTAGGCTACCATACGATTATACCAGTTTGATAGACGAATATAATAGGGTTATTGCCATAATGAGATATAGAGTTCCTTATTATTTAAGGACTACAACATTGGTAAAAAAAGAAGGCTTTACTGGTTATAATTTGAAATTTGTAAATGATTTGGAAACGCCTACTTACGAAGCCGAGTTTTATTTATTAAATAAAAACTTATATACTTTTTTCTATGCAAGCGACACACAATTTGACCCCAATGTTAAAACTGAACTCTTTAATTCCGTTAAAATAGACACTAAAAAGGATATTAGCCAATATTTAGGTAAACCTCCAAAATATAGATTAGGCTATGTAATAGCTACTTACTTCTTCTTGAGTTTATTAATAGTTTGGGTTATAATTATTTCGATTAAAATTTACAGAAAGAAAAAAGGTAAATCCAGTATTTTTCATGAATAGAAACGTTTTTAATCAATTAGAATATTAATTTAAACGGACAGTTTTTGTTTAAACTTTTATGAAATTAAAATCCACGAAAATTTATTTACATTTGAAGATTAAGTAAAAACAATATTAATGAAATTAACTCCTGAACAGTTATACCATAAACTAACAAAAGAATACAAAATAATAGGAGAAAAAGGAAGTGTTGAATTTACTTTAAAAGACCTCACTATTACTGTAAAAACAAAAGACACTATAGGAAATTTAATTCAAGAATGGTTGGCCGCTTGGTTAAACGCAAATGACGTTGATTTCTTTTTGAAACCCAATACACAAGATTTCCCTGATTTAAATTTAGATTTAGAAAATCAAGATAAAGGATTGGTTGAAATTAAATCGTTTGATTATGATAGCGGTGCAAATTTTGATGTTGCAAATTTTATGGCATATAGAAGGTCAATCATTGAATTTCCCTACAGGCTCGATTCTGATTATTTAATATTTGGATATAAAATGATGAATGGTCAGATTGAGATTGCCGATGTGTGGCTAAAAAAGATTTGGGAAATAACGGGACCCAGCGGTGATTGGCCATTAAGATGCCAGGTTAAACAAGGCGATTTAGTAAATATCAGACCCATTAAATGGTATGATAATGATAGAACAACTTATAAACCTTTTAAATCAGCATTAGAATTTCTAGAAGCTTTTCAGGAAAACCAATATAAATACGGCAAAACTAGACATGAAAAAGGCACTGCTTTGTTTTTAGACAAAGTAAAAAAGGGCTATACAGCTTCGACTGGTAAATCCTTGAGGTGATAATTTGCTTTGAAAATTTCAGCGACTTGGTTAACTACGTGTTCGACAACAGGAACAGCAACGGTATTTCCTAATAAATCAAAAGCTTCAGTTTCTTTAACGGGAATTTCATACCATTCTGGATAACCGAATAAGCGTAATCCTTCGCGTATTGTCAACCGTCGCAAACCACCATTATCCGGAACAGCCAATCTCGAAACATCAGTAGCAACAAGCGTTGGGGCAATATCGTTTGGATCCAATATTTTATTTATCTCAAAACTCAATTTTCCAGTTACAATATTATATCCTTTCGGTTTTGTTTCATCATGAACACGAAAACTTTTTTCTCCATTTTCAGTTTTCTCCAGAACTAATTTTTTAGGATGCTCAAATCTTAAATATCCTTTTTTAACCAAATCATCCAACAATTCTTTAAGGGTATCATTTTTATGGAAAGTCGAGATCTGTTTTAAAGTCAATGCCATTCCGTCCATCCAGTCAATTCCAATTTTTTCCGCCCAATGCTTTTTTCTTCGTTCCTTAAAAAGCTTATTCAGCAGAATTATTTGCTCGTCCGTGACCTCGCCTTTAATTCCAATGTCCCAACTATGAATATTGTTATCGCCTCCTCTTTTATCTTTAATGGACTTTCCATACAAATCTTCCATTTCAAAATGACGAAAAAGCTTTTCTGTAAAGTCAGATTTAATCGTTTCTAAACCGCTTTCTAAAATAGTTTTTAAGGGCTTAAATTCTTTGTCTGAAAAAGTAAGATTTGGTTTTTCATCTTTCGTTCCAACTATAAAAATTCGTTTGCGTGATTGTGGCAAGCCAAATTCAATAGAATCCAAAACTTTCCAAGAAACTTTGTAACCTAACTCATTCTTAAGCTTGTCTAAAATAATCGACAACGTCTTTCCGATTTTATCGTTTTTATTCTCTAAATCGTGCTTCACAAGACCCTCAACATTCTCCAATATAAAACCATAAGGTTTTTTTTCTTTTATGATTCTTTCAATTTCAAAAAACAAGGTGCCTCTTGTTTCAGAAAATCCGTGACGATTTCCCGCTGCGCTAAATGATTGACAGGGAAAACCTCCCAATAAAAAATCAAAATCTGGAATTTGTTCATTATCAACTCGGAAAATATCTCCTACAAAATAATTGTGACTGAAATTCTTTTCTAAAGTTTCAACTGCATATGGTTTAATCTCAGAAGTCATTACACATTCCGTTTCAAAACCTAATTCGTTAAACGATTTTTCAAAACCTAATCTTATTCCTCCAAGTCCAGCAAATAAGTCTATAAATTTAACTTTTGGCATTTTTATTATTTTTTTAGGTTATAATTTGTGGTTCAGCAGCAATTAACAATTGATTTTCGTCCCGATAGCCATCAGGATCGATTTCTATTTTTTCACAACCAATTACGGTTAAGCATTGAAAAAAAAATGATGCACTAAAAGTACCTCGACTAATTTTACTATCGATACTCGATTTGGTTTCGTCAATTCCAATTTGTTCAAGCATAGTTGCCAAGTCTGAATTTGAAATTCCTCTACGAACCAATTCTGACTTTAATAAACGCTTGACTTTATTATTCCAATCCGTCATATTTTCTACTTGATTAATCGCAAATGTGGATAATTATTTGCAAATATGCAAATAATTTAATGAAGATATAAATAAATTGTTAGCAAGTTTATTGGAAAAAACAGTCAAAATATCCTCCAACTTTACTTCCCCGGAAAATCAGCCTTCCTTTTTTGTAAAAAAGCCGTGGTGCCTTCGGTAAAATCATCGGTACCAAAACAGTTTCCAAATTCCTGGATTTCAATGTTAAATCCGTTAACGCCATCTTTATAATGGGCATTAATGGCTTTAATGGCAGAACTTACTGCAACCGTTGAGTTGTTGCTTATTTTACGGGCTATTTTTTCACAAAGTGGAAGCAATTCCTCTTGTGTGGTTACATGGTTTACCAATCCGTAATTCAAAGCTTGGTTGGCATCAATCATACTTGCCGTCATAATCAATTCCATAGCGCGCCCTTTGCCAATTAATTGTGGTAAACGTTGTGTACCTCCATACCCCGGAATGACCCCAAGCGATACTTCCGGAAGTCCCATTTTGGCATTGTCGCTGGCTATTCTAAAGTGGCATGCCAGGGCTAATTCCAGTCCGCCGCCTAGTGCAAAACCATTTACGGCAGCAATGACGGGTTTTGATAAATTTTCAACAAAATCGAATAATATCCTTTGCCCTTTTGCGGCTAAATTAGTGCCTTCTTTCACATCAAAATCGGCAAATTCGCTAATATCTGCACCGGCAACAAACGCTTTTTCGCCACTTCCGGTCAGTATAATAACTTTGGTGCCTTCATCGGCTTCCTCATCCTTAAACGCTTCATGCAACTCCTTAATGGTCTCCATGTTTAGGGCGTTTAATTTATTAGGACGGTTAATGGTTATGGTGGTGATGCCATTGTTTTCTTTTACTACAATATTGTTGTAACTCATGGTTTTTATTATTTTATGTTTTTATTCTTCTTTAAAAAGTTCTAATCCTTTTATTTCAGGTATATCCGACTCAAAAACCCTTATGGAAGTTTTAATGATTTTATTGGTCTCAAATTTAGTTAAAACTATGTACTTTAGTGCATCTCGCTTTAGCTTCTAAAAATCTTTATTCAGTTTCCTTTGAGCCAAAAAAGAGTATACAGGTAATCGAATTAATATGTTGGTTTCATTCGAGTAATCACGTATTGCTGACTTTAGTCAGATTTTAAAACCTATGGCACTTTAGTCCATAGTGGTTTAGTTGATTTATCTCTGGCCGATTTACTATTAATCCTTGCTTTTTAGTTAATGAAATTCTTTGTGTGTATGTCATCCATATCTGTTTCTTTGTTGGCAAAAAAGTAAACAACATACTTTTCTGCTTTCCAAGAACCTTTGCCATAAAATTTTCTGCAGGATTCATTTTACCTGCAATGTCTCTATAAAAATTGTATAAAAACGTACCGTCGGCGTTCAAAGATAGTGTCCATTTCATTTTTGTCCCATCTGCTAAATTTGGGATTCTTGTATAATTTCCAACAAAAGATTCAGATTGGGCAAACGTTGCGAAGCTAAAGGTAAAAGTTACTATTAAAAATAGGTTTTTCAATATCATAAAGTTTAATTTATAAGATTACTGTCTCCTCAGGAATAATTTATTCTTTTGGAAACATGACTTTAAACACCGTTCCTTTTCCTTTCTGAGTGGTAAAAGTGATGCTGCCTTTATAGGTTTCTACAATGTTTTTTACCATGGCCAAACCAAGTCCCATGCCGCTGGATTTGGTTGTGAATTTTGGCTCGAACACTTTTTCTATATTTTCTTCTGAAACGCCAGAGCCATTATCGGCAACCGTTATAACCACATCATTGTTATTAGTGCCCACATTAACGTTGATTTTCGGATCCTGGTTTTCCGGCAATGCCTGAATTGCGTTTTTTACCAAATTTGTAACCACTCTAATTAATTGTGTTCTATCAAATTTTGCGATAACTTCTTCAGATTCGGCAGTAAATACAATGTAATCTTCATTAAAAATATCGAGTGCCAATTTTACAATATTGACCACGTTTAAGGTTTCATTTTGTTGCGCCGGCATTTTTGCAAAGTTAGAAAATGCTGAGGCAATGGAGCTCATGGTATCTATTTGCTGAATTAAGGTTTTACTGTATTCGTCAACTTTTAAATGGATTTTTTCATCGGTAGGGTCGAACTTGCGTTGAAAGTTTTGAACCGTTAAGCGCATGGGTGTTAAAGGGTTTTTTATTTCGTGCGCTACCTGTTTGGCCATTTCCCTCCATGCCTGTTCACGCTCGCTTCTTGCCAGTTGTATGGCACTTTCCTCCAGTTCGTCAATCATGCTGTTATACGATGTAACCAAAGTAGTAATTTCTTCGCTGGTATCGTCTACATCTATTTTTTGGTTGCGCTTTTCCAGTCGTGTGGTGTTTATTTTATCGCTAATGGTTTTTAACGATTTTGTAATGTATTTAGAGAGTAAAAAAGCTATAAAAATGGCCATGACCAATACCAGCATAAAAGCAAAACCTAATCGTTTTAAAAACTCTTGGAGCTCTTTGGTAAGAAAATCATCCTTTTCTAGATAAGGGATGTTCAAAATGGCTATGGCTTTTGACTTTTGATCTAAAAGATAGGTAAATGACGATTGAAAAATCTCTCCATTTTCATCATGTTTATCAACAAACCGATGCGATGCCGTGTTTGAAATAGCGTTTAAAGTTTGGGCATCAAGACATTTATCGGCAGTGTTTTTTTGTAAACCTGCTTTTGAAGAAATTAATAAGGAGCCTTCTAAGTCGTACAGATTAATTTGCAGTTTATGGATGTCTGCTATGTTATAAACTTCTTCTTTAAATATTAATGGAATGTTTTCTGTTTTAACTTCCCATGTGTTTTGCCGTCCATTTAAAATGCGTTTTAAATGTGTCTGGACGTTTTCTTCTTTTCGCTTTAAACGGTCTTTATGATAATCCTCACTTTGTTCTTTATATTGAAATATGGCTACTGCCGAAATAAGGATGGATGCCAACAATACCAGCAGTATCATGGCCAAAAAAATACGGGTGCGTAAAGAGAGTTTCTTTAGTTTCATATAGTTAATTCCTCTGGGCATCAAAGCGTTCGTTATGGAAGTTTCATTTAAAAGAATGATGCAATAAATATAGCAATAATTGAACCAAACAGTCCAGGTTAATTTGCAAACTTGATGTGGGTTGGTGGGTGTACTAGTGATTTCTATGATGTTTTTAAAGGAATTTGATACCTTGGTCACTTCACGGGGCTTGGTATGGGTCGAGTTCAGTATCTCCCTTAAACCACTTTGGATAAACAATTGGGTTTGGTGTTTTTTAAAAAGTAAATCAAACTTGTTTTTTTTGGAATGATATCCAACCGGTTGCTTGAAAACTGTCCCTTTGTTTTGAAATTAAATTTAGGAATATTCGTGAGAATTTATAAAATGAAAAAGGTGAACGAGAGTTCACCTTTTTGCCCCAAATCTACCATGAACTTAACCTACTTATGTTATGGTGGGTCAAATATACAGGGGTGAAGGTGTCTAATAAAATATTTTAGCCAAACTACTTAAATTTTGGCTTAAAGGAGTTTGGCTTATTTTTATTCGGAATTCACAAATTAAACATTAATAGCCATTAAGATTGTAACCGTTTGATTGTCAGTAAACAAAAGGGATTCATGGTTTTGTTTTTAATGACATTGTAAACCACGTTGAAAAACAAACGATCCGACAAAGTATGATAAAATCAAAAAACAATGCCTCGTATCATCCATACAGAAGCAATTTGCTAACAATTTTCAATATTATAATGCCATGCCATTTAGTTAAGGTTCTTTTTAGATCCCGAAACAAGTTCGGGATGACAAACTTGCCAGCACATTGTCATGCTGAACTTGTTTCAGTATCTTTTTGTTTGATATTTTTTTGCTAATCATTACCCAATTTCCTTAACTAAATGGCATTGATTACAGATTCCTCATTTTATAATTTTTTTGTAATAACATGCCCATTGTTCATTATTACTTTTACAATGAAATCTATTTTACAACAAGCTTATGGTTGTTAATCTCTCCCGCTCTAGATATTGACAGTATATAGATCCCTGTTTCCAAATCTGAGGTATTGACCTCTGTTTTATTCTCTGTTATCTGTATGTTTTTTTTTAACCTGCCCAATGTGTCAAATAATTTGGCCTCCATTTTTCCTTGATCGCCCGTGCTACTATAACTTACACCCTCGAGCTGAATATTAACAATCCCATTTGATGGGTTCGGATATATGCCGATATACCCTGGACTACTACTGGTGTTGTTAACTTTTTTTTGTTTAACAGCTTTTAATGGAGTTACCCCTCCTCCATCATCACAATCTGTTGGTATATATTTGGTGTACCATTCCGATACGCCACAATCGTTCCTGGCCCTAATTTTTACCGTCATACCATAATTTCCGTCTATAGGGTCTACAAAAACAGTGCTTATGCCATTATAAGTACTACTGTTAACGTTTGGAATAACCACTTTGCCCCCCGAAATAATCCATTCATACTGATAAACACCCTCAATATTTGGTGATTGCTGCGCATTTATTTCGCCCATGGTACAACCAAATACAGCAACGTGGGATAATTCACTAATTGTACTGGGTACACCTAACCAGATATTCCTTTGAATTACTTTTCCATTACCAAATGTTGCTTTAATCCAGCCTCCACCAGTTGAGTTCGTAGAAATTAGATTTACTGTTACAGAATTATCATTACTACTCACAATCTGTAAGTTATATGATACTTCCCAACTTGTTACTGGACTTGGAGTTGAACAATTATCAAATGTGAATGTTTCAAGCCCACATACCTGCTCTGAACCATTTAATTTATTTGGGCTCAAAGGATAATTTGGGACTTGAGGGTTACCCGCCAATTCTAATAATAACCAATTAACACTTTCTTCGGTGAAAGATGTATGTCGTTCATTAACTTTGGGTCCGAAATAACTATCAAAAGGAATCTCACCAGAACATACCAAGTTTCTGTCTAGTTTTTGAGACCAATTAAAGTTGGGATTATTGAACCCTAAAGCACTAACTGTTGGTATAAATGAATGTACTTCTTTGTTGGTTCTTGATTCAAAATGATCTCCCCATATACCTAAATAATAAGCTAATGCAAGTTCTTGAAAGTTTAAACCATTACTCCAATCTGAAATACCAACACCAGCACCTATAACAGCAGAATGAATTTCGTCTTCACTATTAAATAAACCTCCTGGCACAATATCCAAACTACCACGTGGATTGTTATTAGTATAACTTGCGGTACGCAATGGCTTTAATTCTCTCCAAAACCTTGCAACTTGCCCATTGCTTCCTGTGTTAGGCATATAATTAGTATTCATTTCTACTACTTTAACATCCCACCACAATTGGTTAACAAAACCATGTATTCTAAAATCTTCTTCTCCAGCCACACCAACTTTAGTACCATCAAGAGAACCGTTAACAATGGCCACTTTTCTTAAGTTTTGAGGGTAACCATTCGAGTTTGGTAATCCATTGGATTCTAAATTGCTGTAATATTGTTGATATACTGGAGAACCCCCATTAAGATAGTTGGGTAAATGACCTATTTTGTGTTGCTCTATTAATTGTTGTTGCGAAGCGGTAGATTTTAATTGGTTATTATAAAAATCTGCAGCAGCAACACTATCTCCAAAAGCATCCAACAAGTTTATCATGGACTGTATGCCCATGGGAATATTTGCTCCTAAATGTGGGCTATCTATACTAACCCAAAGCCGTGTATTGTGGTCTATATTGTTTTTTTCCATATAAGCTAATGCGTATCTACTAATCTGACCCCCCCATACTTGGCCCAACAATAACAAGTTTTTCACTACTGTTATTTGTATATAAAGTAGCGTTTAAATGATTATACAACGAAACATGGTTCCTAGCATTGCGCTCTATATAATCTGCTCCTCCATCTATGGTATTACTTCCTCGGGTATAAGTTGGGTGGTTAACCAAGACGACATCGTACCCTAAACCTCTTAACTCTTCTATTAAATCGACAGGATCATTATTGTTATCAAGATAAATCATAAACTCTTCAATAGAAACATGTTCATTAGCAGGTTTTGGTGAGTCTTCATCTTGTATTTTACGTTTATCGCCAGGGTCAAAACCATCAATAATTATTATTGGCCTTAATAACGTGGGTTGGGTATTTCCATTATTTGTATGGTAAAATATGCGATAATCAATCTCGCCATAAATTGGCGAAGTTTCGTCATAACCCTGAAACGAAATGGTAGATACAAATCCCTCTACATCTTCTACTAAAGGATCCATCATTCGGTTCTGAACAGTTTCAGGTAATTTTACATGCAATTTACCATACGTGGTTTTTACCGTTCCATCTTTATAGGTTGCAGTAAACTCTAAGGTTTTATAACCCGATGTATTGTACGTAATAGGTAGTTTAATCTGGTTATAATTATTTTTGCTATAAATTATATAATCTTTATTGGTATCAAAATTAGCTGTAATGAATATAATTTCATTTTCACTATCTTCAAACCATAAATTTGGGTTAAACAAGTAATTAATCGTGTTTCCCACAGCATAATCCAACAAGGGTGATATCACAAGAACATCGTGTTCTAAAAACACAGGGTTTTCATTTATTTTGGTTATTTTATTATTCTCAAAACGCAACGCACCCAACGATTCATTTTCTCTATTATAGTTTAGGCTTTGCAATTTTACATGTAAAACACCAATGTTAACTGTATTTAATTCTTGGTTCTTTTTGTAATCTTTACGTGCATCTTTGTAAGATTCGAACCTCGTTTTATTAGAAGCTTTATAAAGTTCTTGTAGTGCTTGTTCAAAATACCCTAAAACGGAAATGTTTTTTCCTTTGGTGTTAAAATGGGTAAGGTTGGCAATTGGTGTGGTTCGTTCATATAAAAAAGAAGACGTAAGTTTGGTTTTATCTATATGTACCAACATGCTATCTATGTTTGGTTCTGGAATGACGTCTTTAACTTGTCCAAAGCTAAAGTTAATGGCAGTTAAAAAAACAATTAAAGTAATTAAATTTCTCATAATTTTAAAGAATTAATAAGTGAAACATCTCTGTAAATGGTTTTATTTGTTATGTGGGTGCTATTGGCGTAGCACCCTTTTTTTATGGAAATTCCGTTTTTGACAATGTGAATCTATTTATATCAAATCTACCCTGAGTAATTTCAATAACATCTTCGGGATTATCTTTATTCTTTACTTTGCAGCTAAAGGTGCCAGAAACAATTCTATTATCAGAATCGTACTTTGTAACAGCTATTGTACCTCCATTCTCGACGGAACAGTACCACTTGAAAATTTGTAAACTAACATCCCAAATTCTACATCTGATATTTATGGTTGGGTTAGCATCTATACCATTTTCACAATTACTTTCATTAATTACAAAAGTACCTACTCCGTTTTCTTCCAAGGCATCGAAATGTATTTGCAATAAGCCTCCATTTCCACTTTTATAATCTCTTACGCGTAATTCGTTGTAAGGAGAATTATCTGGACCTCTAAAAAAAAGCATTCCGTAATCAGGACTTAAAGTAGATCCTGTTCCATCTCTAGGAGTCAATAGTTTACCATCTACATAACAGCCAAAAGTGTTTGCGCCAGTTTGAGTTATGGACGGTAACGTAGGGGTGAAATCCTTGTCATTTTCACTACAACCTTGTAGCAATAATAGGCTTAAAATTAAAATTGTTGTTTTCATAATGTTTAATGTTTATTTTTCTTTAGTAATATTTATAATAAGTGCATATCATTATCTTATCCGTATTGACTTGCTATACTTGATTAATTAGGCGATTGTATATTACCATCCCCTAAACTTAGTTCCCATGAAGAAGCTAAATAAACTGCAAGCCCAATATAAATTATCGCTCCAGAGGTTTTTAAGTATGAAAATTTTCTTTGTTTTACGTCTTCAATTTTAGAAACCGGTATGCTTGTTTGAATCCCTTTATTCATTAAAATAATAGAATCATTATTTACACTGTAAATTTTACCTTTAATTTTATCGAATTCTTGTGTCTTAATCTTGTACTTTTTAGAAACTACAAATTCATGATTATTTGAATCAACATGTTTATAACTGTAGCAACTAGAAAGTAGCAAGCAAAACGACAAAATATATATAATAGGCTTCATAGTTTTGTATTTTAATATTAACATGATGTGATTAACAGCCTTGTAAATTTAATTCAAGAGCACTGTAAAAGCACTTAATAATTATCGTTAATTCAAAATAAAATTCTTACATTTCACAAAAAAATTATTGTTTAATTAAATAAATTGTAAATAATGCAAAAAACATTTATTCTGCATCTAAAAGCACAAAATTTAAGTAACAGTTCTTTTGTGGATGAATTTGCAACGGTTTTGGATATTGGGCATGATGCTGCTTATAGAAGAATCAATTTAAAAACCCAATTAACACTTGAAGAAAGTGTAAAACTGGCAAAACATTTTAATGTATCATTAAATAATCTTTTTGAAGTAGGAAACCAGAATACCATTTTAGTAGAAAGGTCTCCAATAATAGTTAATGAAGTCGATTTGGAGTCTTATTTTGCCAAATCCATTGCTAATTTAATACCACTTACTAAATTAAAAAACGCTACTATATTATATTCTGCCAAAGACATTCCGCTATTTTACACTTTAAAAGACTCCCTGATTACGCGCTATAAAATTTACGTTTGGTTGAAATTTTCAAATAAGGAAATGATTGAAAACAAAATATCTTTTGATACTTTTATTGAAACGCTTCCTGATTCCCTCTTGCAAAAAGCAATTACATTGGGTGAGACCTATAACTATATAAACATTACGGAATTCTGGAATGAAAACACTATTAATGGAACACTACAACAAATTATATATTTTTATGAAGCGCAATTACTTTCTAAAGAACTTGCCCTAAAAATATGTGATGATTTAAACGATATTATTAAACATGTTGAAAAACAAACTATTCAACAAAGCATTATAAATTCAAAAAATAATGCTACTTATAATTTATACAAAAGTGATTTATTGACCATGAGCAATGTAATAATGGCAAAAACCACTTATAAGAAGGTATTCTTTGTGCCTTATACCGTCTTGGAATATTTAAAAATAGAACATCAAGATACTTGTGATGTTATGGAATATTTTTTTGAAAAGCAGATGTCCAATTCAAAATTACTTGTTCATTCGGGAGAAAAAGACAGAACCCTTTTTTTTAACAAAATGCATGAAAAAATAGACAGGCTAAAAGAAAGTATCATCATTAATCACAATTTTGGCTTGGAATAGCTAAGTAAATCGTTTCTTCTATTAAAAATGTTCAAAAAATGAAAAACCCCTTTTAGCATCTGCCAAAAGGGGTTTTAGATTTTAAAAAAGTATTTCTTACTACTTTTTATACTCTTTATTTAAAGCCTCTAAAATCGTTTTTGTTAAATCATGTTCATCTGTTCCGTACATAACGGTTGCTGCTGCATCACTAGTACCTAAAATAAACGTATAACCATTCTTTTTACCGTAATCTTTAACAAATTTCTTTACTTTACTTATAACAGAATCAATTTCAGTTTGATACCCTTGTTCGATTTGTTTTTGCTCTAACTGAATTTTTTGAGATAATAATTGCTCTTTTTGTTGAATCTCTTGAGACAACTTTTGTAGACTTGCAGGAGACATTCCTTGAGCTTTTAATTGTGCTTCTTTCAATTCTATTTGATACATACCAACAAGACTGTCTCTTCTTTTTTGGAAAACATTACTTTTAGCCTGAACTCTAGCTTCTAAATCTTTTTTCTCTTGGTAATCGTTTATAACGGTACCATTATCTACAAATCCAATTTTTGCCTGTTTTTGGCAAGATGTAAAAGCCAATGCTAATACAACAACATAAAATATATTTCTCATTTGTTTAATTTTTATTAACGCAAGCAAAAGTAATAAAGTAAACCATAAATATGGTAGAATTTTATTTGATTTTAATATATAAGCAAAATTTATATCAAATACCGCTTTCAATAACGAATCACTATTAAAATAGGGCTCGCCAAAAGAGCCTATATGCTTTAACAGGATTTAGCAAGGTGTTTGTTTGTTTAGGGTATGGAAAACGCGTTAAAAGCCTTTAAAATTGGTTTTGAGCTTTTTTAATGACATATATTAAAGAAGAAACCTCTTTTGTTGATAAAGATTTTAAATTTGAAAGCAACCCAATATAAATTCCTTTAAAAAAGTTCATTTTACCATTTTTATATTTTTCTGAAAGCAGACTTACATAAAATGCATCAAAATACATGGGTTTTGTTTTAACGACTTGCATGGAGACTTTAGAAACCAATTTTGAAATAGATTCTTTGTTGAAATGCCAAAGGTGTCTTGGCACATCATAAGCTGCCCAAAATTCTTTATAATAATTGGCATCATAACTTTTATAATTTGGCACAGCAATTATTAAGGTGCCGTTTGGTTTTATTAGTTTTTTGAAAATTTGAATCTGTTCTTCTAACTTTGGTAAATGTTCTAATACATGCCAAAGGGTTATAACATCAAAACTCTCAACTTGAAACTTTAAAAGTTCTTCAGTATCAAAAACCGAATTTTCAGTTTTACTATTTGCGATTGCTCGAGCTTGTTCGTTGGGTTCAATTCCTGTTACGTTCCAATTATTATTTTTTGCAAACTGAAGAAAATCGCCTGTGCCACATCCTACATCCAAAAGATTTTTTTCCGTTGAACTGACGTTATTTATAAGTTTTAATTTTTGTTTTAATGAAATGGTTCTAACCAAATGATATGCCTTTTCAAACCCATTTCTTTTAGAATCCGTATGGGAAATATAGTCTTCGCTTTTATAATAATCGGGCAATTTATCTGAAGATGGTTGTGGGGTCGTTTCCAAAAAACCGTATTCTGGATTCTGGATTAATTCGAAAACTTCTCCTGAAACGGCATGGTCTTTTACTTTTAGAGATTGATGCTTTGAATTGTTTTTTGCCATAGCTTGTCCCGATTTTTAGGGAAATGCACTAATGTTTTTTATAAAATCTTTTGAGTGTTCCACGTGGAACGTTTAACCCTTTGTGTAACTCTGTGTGTTCTTCGTCTGATTCTGTGCAATAACATGACACAAAGAAGACACAAAAATCACGATTAAACTAAGTCAATAGAAAGAATTTGTTTTCAAAATTTAACGGTTTACAATGTGTCCTCAATCATGTGATTTCTTCCCGATAGATATCGGGATTAGCAGAAATTTAACGTCCCATATAAACCAACAAAACAGATATGTCATTAGGCGATACCCCGCTGATTCTGGATGCTTGCGACACCGATGTAGGCTGTATTTTTTTTAGCTTTTCTCGTGCTTCAAAACTCATGGATTTAATTTGCGAGTAATCAAAATTAGTTGGTATTTTTACATATTCTAATCGCGTTAATTTATCAGCATTATTCTTTTCTTTGGAAATATAACCAGCATACTTTACTTGAATTTCTGCTTGTTCTATAACTTCATTGTCTAAACTATTATCATTTATGTAGGCTTCAACCAGATCAAATTTACGCATATCTTCTATGGTTATATTAGGTCTTGAAAACAATTTAAACATCTTATCAGATTGTTTCACAAGGGCTGAATCTTTTGCTTCAAGCACCGGATTAGCATCCTCTGGTTTCACACTGGTATCAGCAAAAAAATTCACAAACTTTTCAGCTTCTTCATGTTTTTGTTCCATACGTCTTAAACGCTTTTCACTAGCTAAACCTATTTCAAAACCCTTAGGAGTTAGTCTTAAATCAGCATTATCTTGTCGTAATAGTGTTCTATATTCGGCTCTAGAAGTAAACATCCTATAAGGTTCTTCTGTGCCTTTAGTTATTAAATCATCTATTAAAACGCCAATGTAAGCTTCATCCCTTTTTAACACTAAAGAGTCTTTTTCTTGAACTTGTAAACTTGCATTAATACCGGCCATCAAACCTTGGGAAGCTGCTTCCTCGTAGCCCGTAGTTCCGTTAATCTGACCTGCAAAATATAACCCTTCAATTAGTTTAGTTTCTAGAGTATGTTTCAATTGCGTTGGTGGGAAATAATCATATTCAATAGCGTAACCTGGTCTAAAAAACTTCACGTTCTCAAAACCAACTACGGAACGCAATGCCTTAAATTGTACGTCTTCAGGAAGCGATGTTGAAAAGCCATTAACATAAACTTCGCAGGTGCTCCAACCTTCAGGCTCCACGAATAATTGGTGTCTATCTTTATCCGCAAAACGATTGATCTTATCTTCAATGGACGGACAATAACGCGGTCCCAAACTTTTAATCCGACCGTTGAACATGGGCGATCTATCAAAGCCTTCTCTAAGCAAATCGTGCACCAATTCACTGGTATAAGCCATGTGGCAAGACCGTTGGTTTTCCAAAGGTTTGGTAATATCCAAATACGAAAACTTTTCCGGGTTTTCATCCCCTGGTTGTTCAATCATTTTAGAATAATCCAAGGAACGCCCATCCACTCTGGGAGGTGTTCCTGTTTTCATTCTCCCAGATTCAAAACCCAAGCTTACCAATTGCTCGGTAATTCCTGTAGCGGCTTTTTCTCCTGCCCTACCACCACCAAAATTCTTATCGCCAATATGGATCAACCCGTTTAAAAAAGTGCCATTTGTTAACACTACGGACTTTCCTTTTATTGCAACTCCCAACGATGTTTTAACCCCGGCAACCTTACCATTTTCTATCAATAAACCAGCAACCATTTCTTGGTAGAAATCAAGGTTTGGCGTTCCTTCCAACATCAATCTCCAATCTTCAGCAAAACGCATGCGGTCGCTTTGAACCCTGGGGCTCCACATAGCAGGCCCTTTGGATTTATTGAGCATTTTAAATTGAATAGCCGATGTATCAGAAACGATACCTGAGTACCCGCCCAACGCATCAATCTCACGTACAATCTGTCCTTTTGCAATACCACCCATAGCAGGATTGCATGACATTTGTGCGATGTTTTGAAGGTTCATTGTAACAAGCAATGTCTTACTTCCCATGTTGGCGGCAGCGGCGGCGGCTTCACTTCCTGCGTGGCCAGCACCAACTACGATAACATCATAAACATCATTAAACATAACTTATTTATTTGATTGTTCCACGTGGAACATTATTTATTTTTAAAATTTGGGTTTGCAAATATACACTGATTTTCTAATATCAAGCCAGTTGCTTTAAGTGATGGTCTTCCTTTTGGCGCATCATCTTTTCATCGGCTTCAGACTTGTCCTTATAGCCACAGTAATGTAAAATACCATGTACCATAACACGATGCAATTCCTCAAGCATCGATACATTGAAATCGTTGGCGTTATCAGCAACTCTTTCCACAGAAATAAAAATATCGCCTTGTATAAGTTTTCCGACCGAGTAATCAAAGCTTATAATGTCCGTTAAGGTATCATGATTAAGGAATTCTACATTCAATTTCAGCAAATACTCATCATCACAAAAAATAAAATTGACCTCCTCCAATTTGTACCCTTCGGAAGAAATAACATTCGCAATCCAATTCGCTAATTGTTCCTCATTAGCTAATGAGAACGCTGTTTCGTAATTAAAATTAATCATTGCTTTGCTTAAAATACTCTTGAACCTTCTTTTTATAAACTTGCTGCAAAGGTAAGCTTTGTCTGTTTAATATTTCAGTGGTATTAAAATATTGCTTCGCCGTAGGGATCTGGTTGTTGGAATTGTTATTATATTCGCCTTGATTGGTTTTCGATTCGCGTTTATCATCCTCCCCTTGTTGCAAGGTTGCATTTTCCAATTTGAGCAACTGATGTTTTAATTCCATCATTTTTTTGAAGCGTTTGGTTCGTGAACCCTTTGTTCAATAAATCAAATTCTATCTCTTCCATTTTCCTGACCAACGCATCGCCATTGCCGCTTTTACCTTCCTTAGCCAACTTCTCTTGGAGCGCATTGCGTAATTCCTGTTGCTGTTGGTATATTTGATATAACAATCCGTTCAATTCATCATTAGACCCTTCGCCTTCTCCTCCGCTTTTATTGCCGTCCTTTCCTTCACTCTGTTTATCACCTTTATTACCCTTTTCGCCATCTTTTCCTTTTTCATCTTCTTTCTTACCGCCCTCACCTTTTGGTTTTCCGTTTTCGCCCTTCTTCATACCCTCTTCCATCATTTTATTGAGCTGTTCCTGACTCATAATAATATCCGGAAGTTGCATGTCGCCTTGACCCCCTTTACCTGCGGACATATTTAAATTTTCCTGCATGTTATCCAAAACATCACTCAAGAAATTCGATAAATTATTGGCTGCCGTAATCGTGAATTGTTGGTTGGAAATGCCCTGGTACATCTGGTCGTCTGCAAACAACTCCAAAGCTTTGTCAATGTTATAATATACTTCTGTAATTTGTTTATTTACTTCTTCTGATAGTTTAGGTTGACGAAGCGACAAGGCAAATAAACTGTCGTCAACATGCTCAAAATGTTCCCGTAAGCTATTTTGTTTTTTAAGGTAGGAAGCAAATTTGTTGTGGTTTTCCTCAACCGATTCAAACTGTTTCATGAGCTTTTCCTGGTCAAAAGAAAACAGCAACACATTATCTAAAACCTGCCTAAGCATTTCAACATCTTCTTGCATTTGTTCGCCACCTTCTGCTTGCATGGCACTTTGCATTTTCTGGCTCATGTTCATCATCTTTTTCGCTGCCTTCTTTTGACTTTGCTGCGCATTTTTTAAATTCTGGTTGTTGTCTTTTGGTGCATTCTTATTTTCTTCAGAAGCTTGCTCTTTTTTCTTCTTCATCAATTCATCAGAGGCTTTTTGCTGGTCTTTTTGAATCTCATTTTCCTCCAATTTATCCTGTGGCACTTCTATAGGTTTCTGTAAAGCCTTTCCTTCTTTCTTTACATCCTCCAATTGTTTTTTAAATTCTTCAAAAGCCTTGTTTAATTCCTCTTGCTTTTCCTGAGTGTTATTATCCTCAGATTCGTTGGATAATTTTTCTTGGTCTATGGCTAGTTTTGTTAAATCGTCTTTAAGTTTATCAAGCTTTTTCTCTACATAAAAACGCTTGGTCAATTCCAACAACTGCTCTAAACTTCTTTTTTTATTCTTGTTTTGTTTTGCCAGCTCGTCCAGTTTTTGGGTTAGATCTTCCTTATTGATTTTATCTTGAAGCTTCTTTAATTCTTCTAAAAGCTTTTCGTCTTTTTTAAATTGCTCTTCATTCTCTTTTAATCGCTCTTTTAAATCTTCCTTAAAAGCATCCTTTTCTTTGTTTTCCTTTTGAAATTCCTCCAAATTATCTTTAAGCTTTTTGTTGAAATTTTTCATCAGTTCATCCTGTTGTTCCTGACGTTTTAAAAAGGATTCCAATTTCTTTTTATCATTGAAATTTAATCGCGACTTTTCCTTTTGGGTTTTCGATAATTCTTCCAATTGCTTTTCCTGCTCATCAAACTTTTTTAAGGATTTATTCAAATCCTTAATCGATTCGCTTTGTGCATTCAGTTGTTTATTAGCTTCTTCTTCCTTGGTGCGCTTTCTATAGGTAAAAATAGCGCTTTTTACACTTTTATACTTGTTAACCTCGTCATTATCAAATACTTGAAAGTACAACTCATAAGGAATGCCCGCTTCAATATTTAAATTATTTGGAAAAGCTGTGATAAAATCAGCAATATTTGAATTTGAAACTGCTATTGTTTGTGTTTTCTTTTTGGATTCATTATCCAACGGATAATAAACCAACTGTAACTTGCTAAAACCATAATCGTCGCTAATTTGTCCGTAAAAATAAAGGGTTTGTAAATCGAGACTATCTTGCTTCATTTTTAAATCGATTGCTGGATATTCATCTTTTACGACATCCATACGAAACGCCAGATTTTCGTAATTTTTCAACGCCTTGTTACTGGTACTCAAACCATAACTGAAATTGTTATAAACCCTTTTCGCCGTTTCAAAAATTCCTTTTTCAAGAGAGGAAAAATCTATGGTGTCTTTAGAAAACAATTGTACCTTATCAGTGGATTTTGTTTTAAGTCGCCAAGTAACATAGGTTCCTTCGGGCACCATCGCATTACCCGTGCTTTTTAAAGTTTCGTCAGTTTTTTTTGTGTAATTGGGGTAATCCAAAACCATTTCAAAACTCAACAGGGATGGCATCTCTACTACATTAATAATGTATGGTTTGGAAGTTACATTATTGGAAGTCAATTGAAACTCAATCGCTTCCTTGGGTTGCGAAAATACATATTCAAACTCGCCGATGCCTTTTTGCTGTAAAAAATAGGTTTCACCATTATACACTATTTGTGCGCTTTCTGGAATAACATCTCCCGCTATTTTAACTATCAGTTTAAAATCGTTGTTTTCAATGGCATTCAAATTGCCATTCACTACAAAAAACTGAAACGGTGCTGGTGGTTCGTAAGCTGTTTTATAATGCACCACACGCTCCAAACTCATACTGAACCAATTGGTTTTTCCAAATAAAAACGTGAACAAAAGGATAAATACAGGAATGGCGGCGAATTTTAAGTACTTTATGTTTTTTCTGAAATTGACAGCGAGTTTGAAAGGGATGGGATTCAATTCAACCGATTTCTGCTCGATGCTTGCCAAAAGCAATTCTGTTTGTGATGGGTTTTGGTGAAGCTGAAGCACGTTCAATAATTTATCGTTCACTTCAGGAAAATGCTGCCCAATAATTTTAGAGGCGTCTTCGTAATTAATTCCTTTTTGAAGCTTAAACAATTTAGCCAAAGGAATAGCGATAAATTTAACCAATAACCCTAATTCAACTAAAACAAACAGCCAAAACAAGAGCGTTCTTGCCGTGGTGTTAAGCCATAAAACATGCTCCACAAAAAGGGTAAATAAAAAATACAACAGCCCTAAGGCGAAAAACAAAATAGCGCCTTTTAGCAATTCATTGGTGTAATAGCGCTTAATGAATGCCTCTAATTTGTTTTGTATGTTATTAAAATTTGTCATTGTGGTTAAGTTCTGTGTTACGAGATTTCTGCATGCGCGGACATGTGATAAATACAATTTACTAAACTACAATTTTATTTATTACGGGATTTATGTTTAGTTGTTAATTAAAGAGCCAATGTATTAAAAATGATAAGACACGAATTTCACTAATTTCTGAAAAATCTAAAGATTTTTCTATTCGAGTTATCTCTTTGGACTACTACCAGCCTATTCTGGCAGGAAGGTTTTACTGATTTTAAATGAGTTAAACCCATTTATTCATGCCAATCTGTGGCCCGAGCATTAGCGAACAGGCGAAGCAAATTCGTGTCTTAACAAAAAACTTACGTCTTCTGTCTTACGTCTTCTGTCTTAATACATATCTTTGCCACAACTTCCTGAAACAAGTTCAGGATGACAGTTTCAATCGATACTTAAACTTAACGTTTAAGAGTTCATTTTAATTACAAAACATGACCAAAAATGTTCGTGTGCGTTTTGCACCAAGCCCAACAGGACCACTTCATATAGGCGGCGTTCGTACAGCGTTGTTCAACTATTTATTTGCCAAAAAACACCAAGGTACTTTTATCTTAAGAATTGAAGATACCGACCAAAACCGCTATGTGCAAGGTGCCGAACAGTATATTATTGACACCCTAAATTGGTGCGGAATTCCGTTTGATGAAGGTATTAATAAAAATGAAAAATTTGGGCCATACCGTCAAAGCGAACGCAAACATTTATATAAAAAGTATGCTAACGAGTTAATGGCCAGTGGCCATGCCTATTATGCTTTTGATACCGCTGAAACCTTGGATTTCCACAGAACAGACCATGAAGCCAAAGGAAAAACCTTTATTTACAATTGGCACAACCGTTTAAAATTGAGCAATTCTTTGTCGCTTAGCGCGGAAGAAGTAAAAGCTAAATTAGATGCTGGTGATGATTATGTCATCCGTTTTAAATCTCCCCATGATGAAACTTTGCGCTTAAAAGATATGATTCGTGGCGATATTAAAATCGATACCAATATTTTAGATGATAAAGTGTTGTTTAAAAGTGACGGCATGCCAACCTATCATCTAGCAAATATTGTCGATGACCATTTAATGGAAATAACCCACGTTATTCGTGGCGAAGAATGGTTACCTTCTTTAGCTTTACACTATCAGCTTTATGATGCTTTTGGTTGGGAAACACCAGAATTTGCACATTTACCACTTATTTTAAAACCAACTGGAAAAGGAAAGTTAAGCAAGCGTGATGGCGATAAATCAGGCTTTCCTGTATTTCCATTACTTTGGAAAGACCCTAAAACCAACGAAGTTTCTAGAGGTTATAAAGAAGATGGGTATTTTCCGGAAGCTATGGTTAATTTCTTAGCGTTTTTAGGATGGAACCCGGGAACGGAACAAGAAATTTTCAGTCTTGATGGGCTCATTAACGCTTTTGAATTGGAACGCGTCAATAAATCGGGTGCACGTTTCGATCCTGATAAAATTAAGTGGTTTAACCATCATTATATGCAAGAGCAACATAATGATGAATTAGCTGAAATATTCAAAAATCAACAATCAGAATTAGCTGAAATCGATGTAAACTATATTGCACTTGTAGTTGGTATGATTAAAGAACGTGCCACCTTCGTGTCTGACTTTTGGGAACTTAGTGCTTACTTTTTTGAAGCACCTAAATCTTATGATGAAAAAGCTTCTAAAAAAGCATTTAAAGAAAATACAAAGGATGTTTTAGCTCAAGTGGTATCCATCATTAACTCAGTTGAAGACTTTTCAGTACAAAACCTTCAAACAGAAATTAAAAGTTGGATAGCTACAAACAATATTGGTTTCGGGCAGGTAATGATGCCTCTTCGTTTAGCTTTGGTTGGTGCTTTACAAGGCCCCGATGTGTTTGATATCATGTTTATGATTGGGAAAGTAGAGGCCGTGAAGCGGATCGAGAAGGCAGTTTCATCTATTTAAGTGTCAACTAACCAACAAGTTACACCTGTAAGCCCCGATAGCTATCGGGATTAAAAACCTGACTTTCCACCAGAAAAATCTAAATTTTGGTTTTCAAGTTTCTAAATCCCAAACCTGCCCCAATAGCAGCATTCTATTAAATCCGCAAATCTTTTGCAAAAAAACATCATATAGAGGCTACCAATAAGACGAGTTATGCGTTTTTCATCGTATCTTTAGGTTTTCTTATAAACACATATAGCATTATTTAGTAATTAAAATTTTATAACCATTTAATATAAATATTATGAGCCTTTTTCTTTCCATTGTATTATTCTTAGGAGCCATTCTTTTGATCTCATCATTCTTTACGGTAAAACAACAAACCGCCGCTATTATTGAACGTTTTGGCAAATTTCAAAGCATCCGTCAATCTGGTTTACAATTAAAAATTCCATTGGTTGATAGAGTTGCTGGCCGATTGAGTCTTAAAATTCAGCAATTGGACGTTATTGTAGAGACCAAAACCAAAGACGACGTGTTCGTTAAATTAAAAGTGTCGGTTCAATTTAAAGTGATCAGAGAAAAAGTTGAAGACGCCTTTTATAAATTGGATTATCCGCACGACCAAATAACAAGTTACGTATTTGATGTGGTGCGTGCCGAAGTACCAAAAATGATTTTGGATGACGTATTCTTAAAAAAAGATGATATTGCCATTGCCGTAAAAACAGAATTGAACGATGCCATGCTGGATTATGGTTACGACATCATTAAAACCTTGGTAACCGATATTGATCCCGATGCCCAAGTAAAAGCGGCCATGAACCGTATTAATGCAGCCGATAGAGAAAAAACAGCGGCCCAATACGAAGGGGATGCCGCGCGTATTTTAATTGTTGAAAAGGCAAAGGCCGAAGCTGAAAGCAAACGTTTACAAGGACAGGGTATTGCCGACCAGCGCCGTGAAATTGCGCGCGGATTGGAAGAATCGGTGGATGTTTTGAATCGGGTTGGTATTAACAGTCAGGAAGCCTCTGCGTTGATTGTAGTTACACAACATTACGATACCTTACAAGCCATTGGAAGTGAAACCAATAGCAATCTTATTTTATTGCCAAATTCACCACAAGCAGGAAGCCAAATGCTGAACGATATGGTAGCGAGTTTTACGGCAAGCAATCAAATTGGTGAAGCTATGAAAGCGAATAGACCCAATAAGCCGAGTAAAAAATAAGAATACAATGACTTTTTTTTATAGACCTTGACAGGTTTTTAATCCCGATAGCTATCGGGGCTGTCAGGTCTTTTAAGATAAATCCAACATAATATTAAATACATTGAATACAAAGTAATCAACTCACATGTTGGTTGTGGATCATCCCATTGAGGATTAGCGAGAAGCAAAATATATTTTGTTTGGAAGCTACCGAGCGAAGCTCATAGGGGTGTAACAAGTTTCAAATAACACCTCCCTAACCTTCCTTAAGGAGGAAATACACTCTATAGAATTATATGTTTTGCCCCACCCAGAATTGCGAAAAGGCAATTCCGAGCTCCCAAAGGAGGTAAATTCGGAAACCCCGAGGCAGAACCGTCGAGGAATTATTTAGATTAATGGCGATCGCGAACTCACGTTCTTCCAGGAAAACTATTTTACAAACGGATGCCGTTCCTTCCAATCTTGTTTCGGGTTCATTAAGCCAAAAACCTGCTCTAAAAGAGCGTTAATCAGGTTATTGGTATGCTTTAAATAAATAACCATGGCTTCGGGTTTAGCACCCACAGAGCTTTTAATTTCCATGGCGGTCCTGGCATAAACAATCGTTTTAAACTTATTTTCAATTCCATATATAACCATGTCATAAAGCATGTTTAAATACAATTGGTTTTTGTATTGGTGCGCTTCATCATAGCCCAAAAAATACGTTTCTAAATGCTTACCATTCAATATTAAAGTAAAAAATCCAATAAGGCCATCATTTAAATAATATCCAAAAACCCTAAAATTATCTTTTAACTGTAGCTTTAAACTATAAAAATGGTTTTCAGGTAGTATGAACGTGTTGAACTTGGCATGGTTTGACACATTTAAATAGAGTTCGTGCAACCTATTGGCACGGGCTTTAATGGCTTCCAAATCCAGTTCTGAACATCTTATCCCGTTTAGATTGATTCTAGCCGTTTTAAAGCGTTTTTTATATTTTTTGTTAAGTGAATTTATATAATCGTCATACTTTAACCAATCTGGGTTAATTGGCATAATCATATTAGGCTGTACCGAAACTTTGTACACTTTATTTGACTGAAAAAAGTTGTTTTCCAGATGAATGCTGTCATTCTGAAAAAAATCCTTGAACATGATGGCACGTATGGCTTTGTCCTTTTCTTTTTTTATATCCTTTTTTATGGCCTCAACAGCATCAAAAACTGATTTTATAAATTCCTTTTGGGATATTTTTTCTTTCTGGAAAAACAGACCATGCTGTCCGGTATGCGTCAAATTGCCAACCACCAAAATATTGCCTTTAAGTGCTTTTGAAACAGTGTTTTGAATAAATTCCTTTAAACAGGATGCATCCGTTTTTCGGAACATGTCTTTTAAATACAATTGAACGCGTTGAATGATGGCAACACCAACAAGGTCAACTTCATCAAAAACTCCCACATAAAAAAATCGGATGTTATCTGGCGACGCCTCTTCAAGCGCTTTTAAATATTTTGATTGTAAAAAAATATCGTGAGCAACCAGATGGTCCCATACATCGGGAAAGTTTTCAACAGTTTGATAAATTTGGAATGATTTCAATATATGGAATGAAAAGTTTGCCTGTAGTTTTTAAACTAGGTTATGAATTACTTTTTTTGCTTTGTGAAATTTCTATTTTCTCTGTGATCCCGATAGCTATCGGGACGTGACATAGCTATTACACTAAGCTGCACAAAAAAAGCACAAAGCTACATAAGAGTTTACGGTTTTAAAAGAGTCCATAAAAAAGACCGAAGTTAATCCACCTCAGTCTTCATGTATGTTAAATAATTACAAAATATTATTTCCAGCCACAAATAATGGCGCCCATAATGCCCAGGGACACTATCCAATAACCACTGTTAATTAAAATATATTTTGCGCTTTTTCGTTCAAACAAAGCATTGGTGCCAAGTATGGGTAAGGCAACAAAAACACCTGTTAAAATACCATGTAATGTGCCATGCTTAAAGGTTCTAAAAGCGTCTTTGTAATCGTTTACGAAAGCAAAATAAGAAGGTAGCGCATTCCCTTCATCAGCACCCATTAAACTGTAAGCACCCATTTGATGGATAACTATTCCGGGAAGTGCCGTTGCCAATAAAAAAGCAAGCAAAAGTGCTAAAGCAAAAATTTTAAGCATGTTACCGCCTTTTAATTGTGCCTCGGTTAAACCAGCTGCCTGCATCCAAGCATTTCCAAATACTTTTGGATGGTACCAAATAAATCCGACAACCAGAGCAGATACAATACAATGAAATTCGTTAATTTAAATTTTTTGCCTCTAAAACTAAAATTTCATTGGAGTCTTCTAAAGCATTTTTAATAAATTCGTTTGCTTCCTCTGTTCTTTTTAAACCATTTTTAACCAATATACCCAATGTTATCATCGTGGCAATACGTGTGCCCACTTTTTTTGCAGCGGTGTTAAAATAAGGTTGCAGTTCTTCATAACCCACCTCTTTTGCCAATTGCTGGATTTCCTCTTTAGCCTTTAATTGCTTAGCTTCGGGCAGATTGGTGTATTTTTTTCCCAATTGTTGAATGACATCAATGGCCTTACGTTGCAATTGCGAATTGTTATTTTGTTGAACTTGTTTATTTTCAGATGGATTTGATGTGTCTTTTTTTGCCCAAGTATCGCGCAATCCAACGGTTTTATTAAACACTAATTTATTTGAAGTAGAATCTTTATCAACATTAAAATACCCTAAACGTTGAAACTGAAACCGATCGCCCACTTTCGCCTCTTTTAAACTGGGCTCCACAAAAGCTTCAATGATTTTTAAGGATTCCGGATTTAAGAAATCCATAAAGCCTTTTTCTTGATGGCTGTCTGGAGATTCATCCATAAACAAGCGATCGTATTCCCTCACTTCCGCTTTAATGGCATGTTTTATGGACACCCAATGCAGCGTACCTTTTATTTTTTTAGAGGTATCTTCGGAATAGGTACAATGAATTTCGGTTATATTTCCATCAGCATCTTTTACAGCGCTTTCGCCTTTAATGATATAGGCATTTTTCAGGCGTACTTCCTTACCTAAACCCAACCTAAAATATTTGCTATTGGCGACTTCTTTAAAATCTTCTTTTTCAATATACAACTCTCTGGAAAATGGTACTTTTCTAAAACCGGCACTTTCATCTTCCTGATTGTTTTCGGCTTCCAACCATTCCTCTTTGCCTTCAGGGTAATTGGTAATTACCAGTTTTACAGGATCTAAAACCGCCATAACACGAGGGGCGGTTTTGTTTAAATCCTCTCGAATACAAAATTCCAAAAGCGATACGTCAATCATATTATCGCGTTTGGCAACACCCACGGTTTCCACAAACTTTCTAATGGCATTTGGTGTATAGCCCCGACGGCGCAATCCGGAAATGGTGGGCATGCGCGGGTCGTCCCAACCGCTCACAATGCCATCTTCCACCAATTTAAGCAACTTACGCTTGCTCATAATGGTATAACTTAGGTTTAAGCGCGCAAATTCACATTGCTTGGGTCTTACTAGGTTTGGGTGTGCAACTTGGTCTAAAAACCAATCGTAAAGCTCTCTGTGTGGTTTAAATTCCAATGAACACAACGAATGCGATATTTGTTCTATATAATCGCTTTCTCCATGGGTCCAATCGTACATGGGGTAAATGCACCAATCATTACCCGTTCTGTGATGGTGCTTCTTTAAAATACGGTACATAATCGGGTCGCGCATCAACATATTGGGATGTTGCATATCAATTTTTGCCCGTAATATATGCGAACCCTCTTCAAATTCGCCTGCTTTCATACGTTGGAACAAATCCAAATTTTCGGCAATACTTCTATTTCTATAAGGTCCATCAATTCCGGGTTGTGTGGGTGTTCCTTTTTGTTCTGCCATCGCTTCACTGCTTTGCGAATCTACATAGGCTTTTCCTTCTTTTATAAATTGAACAGCCCAATCATAAAGTTGTTGAAAATAATCGGAAGAAAATAGTTCCTTATCCCATTTGTAACCTAACCAAGCCACATCTTCTTTTATGGCATCCACATATTCTTGTTCTTCCTTGGCCGGATTGGTATCGTCGAACCTCAGGTTTACCGGGGCATCATACTTTTCGCCAAAACCAAAACTAATACCTATGGCCTTTGTATGGCCAATATGCAAATACCCGTTAGGCTCTGGAGGAAAACGAAAACGCAATTTGTTTTTTGGCATGCCATGGGCCAAATCTTCTTCTATAATTTGTTCTAAAAAGTTGAGTGATTTTCTTTCTTCAGACATAAAAAATTTTTCGCAATAGGAAATTAAACAAAAATATTGTGTAAAATTAGGTAATTTTACCGACTTAAAATCGCATATAATGGGAATTATAAAAGTTGAAAACATTCGGGTATTTGCCTATCATGGGTGCTTAACCGAAGAATCAAAAATTGGTAGTGATTACCGCGTAGATTTAAAAGTGGAGGCCAACTTACAGAAATCTGCCAAGACAGATAAACTTAGTGACACCGTGGATTATGTGTTTTTAAATCGGATCATTAAGCAGGAAATGGCGGTGGCATCCCTATTGTTGGAAACCGTTGCAAAACGTATTTTAAACCGTATTTTTAACGAAGATAGCATGGTTAAAAAAGCCACTGTTTTAATCAGTAAACTTAACCCGCCCATTGGTGGTGATGTAGCGAGAGTAACCATAAAAATGACCGATAAGCGTAAAAAGTAATTTTAAGTGTTGAAAAGTGTTATTTTTTTTTAAATTTGCACTCTCGTATAGAGATTGCTTCCCGATGGTTATCGGGATTCGCAGGAATAAGGTGTCGTGGCCGAGTGGCTAGGCTCAGCTCTGCAAAAGCTGCTACAGCAGTTCGAATCTGCTCGACACCTCTTAAAACCTTCAAGTGTTCTTGGAGGTTTTTTTATTGAGTAAAATTTATCGTATAGGACTCATTTGTTCAAGTCTTTCCTTGATAAGCTCTTTTTCTTTAGGAAAAAAACCTTGTACCAAAAGCAAAACACCAAAGCCTAAAATAACCAAAGCAATAATTTTTTTGGTTTTAAAAATTAACCTTGGTGTCAATCGGTTCCTCAATTTTTTAGCAACCACTATTTTAACCAAATCGACCAAAAAATAGACGATTAAAATGGTGCTTAAAAACACGATGACACCATCTTTACTTTTTGTTAAACTGGTGCCAAGAACAATTAGAGCGACCCACCCTATTAAAACACCAATATTGATAAAGTTTAATAAAAACCCTTTTAAAAACAATTTGCCATAGCCCTTTTTAATTTGGATCTTATGGTATTCCCTAACAATGTTTCTAAATGATTTTGAGGTTTTTACAAATGAAATAAAGCCATAAGCCACCAATAAAACACCCCCAAATATCAGAAAACTTGGGTCGTCCTTAACCTTTTCCAAAAGTTTATTGGTACTAAAAAAAGCGACTAGAATAAAAAGAATATCTGCCAACATAACCCCACAGTCAAATATTAAAGCACTTTTAAATCCTTTGGTAGCGCTCGTTTCAAGAAGCACAAAAAAAACGGGGCCTATTGTAAAAGCGAGTATAATACCAAATGGAATGGCCGTTAAAATATCATCAAACATAAAATTATGATAGGGTTTTACACAAAGTAAAGAAATATTTTAAAAAATACGGTTCCTTTAAATGTCTATTAACAGAAAAACCCACTGCAAGCAATGGGTTTTCTAAAAATATCCTTGAATTTGTTGGAGCCTATTTAATCCATTTTTTTTATTCTTCCTCCCAAAACTTTGCTTTCATTTATGGTTTCCGGGTTTCCATACACATATACATCGCCACCTGCCCTAATTTTAATATCCACCAGTTTTGATGCCCTTACATGCGCTTCGCCCGCAGCATTGATAGAAACTTCGGTTTTTTCAGTTTCCAAGGTTTCACTATTGTAAATACCGCCTGTTAAAAGTGATACTTTTTGGGATGTGGAATGGCCTGTTGCTTTTATTTGTCCTCCGGTTACCGATTTAATGTTTATGTAACTAACATCCACTGGCACCTCAATACTTCCGCCTTCTTGTGCCCTTAAATCTAGTTCGTATTGTTTAATGGTATCTTTTCCATAGACTTTAGAGCCTTCATTAACATCTATAATATCTATGGATTTATAATGCAATACGACCTTTGTTTTATTGCCATCAAAAATTTTCTCAATGTTCATTTTGATTTTTAAGGTGCCATTTTTGTTGATTATAAAAACATCTTCATTATTATTTCCTGTTATAATGACTTTGTCTTCGTCTGATTTTACCAATTCCACTTCTATTAAGTCGTAAACTTTAAGTTCCTTAAAGTCTCCTATAGATTTTTCTATTGGTTTTTGAGCCATGGTTATTCCAGATATTAGGATTGCCAGTAATAAAATTGTTTTTTTCATTTGTTTGTTTTTTTGTTTCAACGTGAAATATCAATAATTATTCCATTAAAAATAATTATTTCTAATATGACCCCTCCGCCTATCGGCATACCGAAATAAATTCGGCACAGGCTCTCCCCTTAAAAAAAGGGGAGGAATCATTAAAGGGGCTACTTTTAAAAATTTGAAATTGTTATATTTTTTAGCTATTCGTTTTTTCCTATCATATTAAAATCGAGATGCTTTTTAACTAAATCGGCATTTTTAACCTTTACAATAACTTCATCACCTAATTGATAAGTGATTTTATTGTTTTTACCAACCATGGCATATTGCTCTTGATCGAACGCATAATGGTCGTCTTTCATGTCACGAACACTTACCATACCTTCACATTTATTTGAAATAATTTCCACATAAATGCCCCAATCGGTGACCCCGGAAATAACGCCCACAAATTCTTCATCTTTATGATCTTGCATAAATTTAATCTGCATGTATTTTATGGAATCGCGTTCAGCTTTGGTGGCTAGGTTTTCCATATTACTGGAATGGTTGCATTTTTCTTCATAAATATCTTCATTAACCGATTTTCCACCATCCAAATACAGTTGTAAAAGGCGATGCGCCATCACATCAGGATACCGACGAATAGGCGAAGTAAAATGACTGTAATAATCAAACGCCAAACCGTAATGCCCTATGTTGTGGGTGGAATATTCAGCTTTACTCATACTTCTAATGGTTAAAGTATCCACTAAATTTTGTTCTTTTTTTCCATTGACTTCTTTAAGTAAATAGTTAAGGGACGCCGAAGTGGTTTTACGATCCTTAAAATTTAATTTATAGCCAAATTTTGATACAATACCTTGTAAATTAGCTAATTTACTCTCGTCCGGTTCATCATGAACACGATACACAAAGGTTTTTTTAGGATCTTTTTTACCGACAAATTCCGATACTTTTCTATTTGCCAATAACATAAATTCCTCTATGAGTTTATTGGCATCCTTACTGGTTTTAAAGAACACGCCCACGGGATTTGCATGTTCATCCAAATCAAACTTTACTTCCACTTTATCAAACGAAATAGCACCCGCACTCATACGTTTAGCTCGCATTTTTTTAGCTAATGAATCCATTTTTAGGATGGCCTGGGCTATTTCTGGGGTTGTGTTATATGTTTTATCTGTGATGGAAATTTCTTTTGGAATGCTGGTATTGATTGAAGGGATTCCTGCATTCGCAGGAATATGTGCATTATTCTCAATAATAGCTTGGGCTTCTTCATAAGCAAAACGGGCATCGCTATAGGTTACCGTTCTACCGTACCACTCGTTTTTAATTTCGCAGGCATCATTCATTTGAAACACTGCTGAAAATGTCAGTTTTTCTTCATTTGGTCTTAAAGAACAGGCATTGTTTGATAGCACTTCAGGAAGCATCGGCACCACACGATCTACCAAATAAATAGAGGTAGCGCGCTGGTAAGCTTCATCATCCAACACCGTGCCTTCTTGTAAATAATGCGACACGTCTGCTATATGGATTCCTATTTCGTACCATCCATTTTTAAGAATTTTAAACGATAAGGCATCATCAAAATCCTTGGCATCTTTTGGGTCGATGGTAAAGGTTAAATCTTGTCGCATATCCCGACGCTTATTAATTTCTTCCGCAGTAATGGACGTATCCAATTTATTGGCAAATTCCTCCACTTCCTGAGGAAATTCATGGGGCAATCCATATTCGGCTAAAATAGAATGTATTTCAGTATCATGATCGCCTGGTTTTCCAAGAACTTGAATCACTTTTCCATTGGGCGAATCGGCATTTTCTGGCCAATCTTCCAATTTTACCAAAACTTTATCACCATCCTCCGCTTTATTGGTTTTATTAATGGGCACAAAAATATCCTTGTACATTTTATTGCTATCGGCAACAACAAATGCGTAGTTATTATGTAACTGGATAACACCAACATACTCACTTTTATCACGTTTTAATACTTGTGTAATTTCGCCTTCCAGCTTACCGCGGTGGCGGCGTTTGTAAACGTAAAATTCTACTTCATCGCCATTTAAGGCTTTATTTATATTATTGGATGCTATAAAAACATCATCATCAAAATCATCGCAGATAATATAACCCGTTCCTTTACCGGATAAGTCTAAAACACCCTTGTGGTATTCGGTGTTAATAACCACTTTAAATTTACCGCGTTCTACTTCCTCAATTTCTTGTTTCCCTTGTAAATCGCGAAGCTTTTTTATAATTTGATTTCTGCTACTGGCATCGTTAACACCAATTTTAGCAGCTATTTGTTTATAATTAAAGGATTGGTTTCTATCTTTTTTTAAAATACTTAGAATGGTATTTGTGAGGTTGGAAATGCCTTTCTTTTTGGATTTCCCTTGTTTCTTTCTTGTCATTTAATTTATTGTAATCATTTTATTCCTTTGGATCCCGAAAGTTATCGGGACGAGGGAATCTCTTTGTTTTATTTTAACTCAGTCGCCGAAGTGTCAGGAACAAAATAGGTTGTTAAAATAGCATTAATTAGGAGAAGAATTGCTATTTATTTTATGCAAAGTTACACTTTAAATATTAAACTGTGTTTTGTTAATGTTAAATTAACCAAAACAGGGTTATCCACAATATATAGTATATTATTATTTTATTTTTAAAATTTAAAAAAATTAATGATGGTTATTATAGTGTGTTAATAGTGGCGATAACTTTTTTTGCTTTTATTTTGATTACAATTTTTTTACATTCCATTAATAGTTAGTTAACAGGTTATATGGATGCAATAAGTTCATTTTTAGCTATTTTAGCTATGATATGAACAGTTGTTAACAACATAAAAAATGCCCAAAAAGCTTATAACTATATTAATTTTGCTGTTTATATCCACCGACTTAAAGGCTAATAATTATGCTAAAAAAACTGGGTTAAATTTTTGGCGATGTGATGTTGGTTTTTGATTGGAAAATTAATTGGATATTCAATATTTTTATTTTAAAAACTAATAAACACTTATTAACAGTTAATGAATATATTTTGTGTGGTGATTGTTATTAAAGCTATTATTTTTTTACATGAACAGGTATCTTAAATATTTAGTAACTTTGTATGGTTAATACAATTTATAAAAAAATGATAATTTCCATAGGAAACGACCACGCAGGCACCGATTATAAATTTGCCATTTTAAAGCATTTGGAAGCTAGAGGTTATACGGTTATTAACCACGGAACCGATAATGATGCGAGCGTGGATTATGCCGATTTTGTACACCCGGTTGCTAACGACGTTGAAACCAATCAAGCTACGTATGGTATTTTAATTTGCGGCAGTGGCAATGGCGTTGCCATGACCGCCAATAAGCACCAAAAAATACGTGCTGGTTTATGTTGGAACAAAGAAATTGTGCATCTTATCCGCAGCCATAATAATGCGAATATATTATGTATTCCTGCTCGTTTTACCGCTATTCATCAAGCTGTTGAAATGGTTGATGTTTTTTTGAATACGGAATTTGAAGGTGGCAGACATCAAAATAGAATAGATAAAATACCTTTGTCCTGCTAAATGGGCCATTCACATACGCATAATCACGCGCATTCGCATAGCCATAACGACCTAAAAGGACGCAATCTTTTTATTTCCATATTACTGAATATTCTTATTACGGTGTCTCAAGTAATAGGGGGTTTGGTTTCTGGAAGTTTGGCACTTTTAAGTGATGCGCTCCATAATTTTAGCGACGTTATTTCGCTGGTTGTTAGTTATGCGGCTAACAGACTTTCTAAAAAACAGGCATCCATACATAGAACATTTGGTTATAAACGTGCCGAAATTTTAGCAGCGTTTATAAACGCTGCTACATTAATAATTGTGGCTGTTCTATTGATAATTGAAGCTGTAAAACGATTTCAAAATCCTGAAGAAATAAAAACCGGCTTAGTAATTTGGTTATCGTTTATTGCTATTATAGCTAATGGGCTGAGCGTGCTTTTACTTAAAAAAGATTCCAAGTCCAACATGAATATGAAGAGCGCCTATATTCATTTATTAACCGATATGATGGCGAGTGTTGCGGTACTAGTAGGTGGTTTGCTTATGAAATTTTACCAAATTTATTGGGTAGATAGTGCCTTAACTTTGGCCATTGCCATTTATTTAATTTGGATGGGTTATGATTTATTGAAAAACTCCACAAAAGTGTTGATGTTATTTACGCCAAACACAATTCCTTTAAAAGACATAGTCAACCAAATCAATGCTTTTGAACCTATTAAAAATGTACACCACGTACACGTATGGCAATTAAATGAAGAAGAAATACATTTAGAAGCGCACATCGATTTCAATGAGAATATTACACTTTCCCAATTTGATACCATTTTACATGATATAGAAGATTTGGTTTTTGAAAAATATCACATCAACCACGTAAACATTCAACCCGAATATAGTAAGAATGATGCTAAAGATGTGATTGTTCAGGATTAAAATTCCAGCAAAAGCGGGAATCTGTTGATTATTTCCGTAATTGCGAGAAACGATGCAATCTTATGATGGTTTCTTTAAAGTTTATTTTTAGTCCAAATAAAAAGATTGCTTTGCTTTTTTCTAATGAAAAAGCGCACAATGACGATTTTAATAAAAACAATTAGAAGTTCAATTTTAAAAAAGATTGCCACGGCTTTTTTAAGGTCTCGCTAAAACGGTTATGTTAAAAACCCAAGTAAAAACCTTTTCAGAATTAACCCTTCAAGAGTTGTATGGAATTTTACAACTGCGGAGTGAAGTTTTTGTTGTTGAGCAAGATTGTGTTTACCAAGATGTTGATGGGAAAGACGAAAAAGCGCTGCATGTTTTAGGTATAAAAAACAACCAAATTATTGCTTATACACGCCTTTTTAAACGTGGAGATTATTTTGAATACGCCAGTATTGGTAGAGTAGTGGTTTCAAAAAAAGAACGTGCTTTTAAATATGGTTATGATATGATGAAGGTTTCCGTTGAAGCCATTGAAACCCATTTTAAGGAGAAAAAAATTAAAATTTCCGCGCAAGCGTATTTAAAAACCTTTTATAGAAATTGTGGTTTTACCGAAGTAGGCGAGGAATATTTGGAAGATGGTATTCCGCATATCGCGATGATAAGGGAATAAGGTTAATTTTCTAAATAGCTGGTAAAATAGCCTAGTTATTATGTGAGTAGCTTATATCATGGCCCCCTCGCCTATCGGCATACCGAAATGAATTCGGCACGGGCTTTCCCTTTAAAAAAAAGGAAGGAATAATTAGGACATTCATTATTAATGGTTTGAGCTTTTTTTTTAATTTTTTGTCATCTACGAAAGTTAATTAGGTACTTTAAAAACAAAATATCTACGTTATTTGTACGCAATTGGTTATCCCCTAAATGGGATTATAGGGGTGTTTTTGACATCCAATAATAACCCAATAACTTCTTACCGTTTCAAAGCAAAATAGCCTTTAATGGTTTCCCCTGTATTTAGCGCAATAACGTACCAATAGGTATCGCTAACCAATAGTTTGCCATTAAAAATACCGTTCCAGCCAGAGGAATTGGATGGCAAGGATTTTAGAAGCTTTCCGTAACGGTTAAAAATACTGATGCTTTCAATGGTATTCGTAAAATCCTGAACCTTCCAAAAATCGTGCATTCCGTCATTATTTGGGGTAAAATATTTAGGGATATAATAATCTTCAGAAGTAATTAAAACATAAAAACTGCTTTCGTTGGTAGCACAAAGCGATTCATTGTAAATATAAACGGTTTGAGAAGTCGTTATGTCTTTACCCGAAAATAAAGGCGTCCCATTTCCCTCAGATAATGTAAAATAGTTGCCATAAGTCAGTATTGGCAAAGTGTAGATTTTATTAGTAACGACACTTTCGAGAGTATCCACATTCACAAAATTACGGCATTGGTTTTGGGAAGATGTGTAGTTTGAAAAGCTGGCAGGTTTCCAAGAACCATGGTTTCCGGACGGATTATCGACCACCACACAATTCAGATTGATGTTCGATTGAAAATCTACAACTGCATTGGCATTGTTGCCGTTTTTAATATTCAATCGGCATAAGTTATTGTTACTACAATTCAATTCGGTTAATGCGCTATTACTTGATAGGTCTAACTCTTGAAGGTTATTAAACCCGCAATTTAAAGTACTTAAAAGGGTATTGGTACTTACATCCAAAGTGCTCAATTGGTTATTTTCACATAGAAGAAATCCTAAATTTGGATTTTTTGAAACGTCCAAATCTGATAATAAGTTAGTACCGCATTGCAATCTGCTGAGAGCATTATTGCTTGAAACATCCAAACTTAAAATTTGATTGTTTTCGCACACCAAAACATTTAAGCTGTTATTTTGTGTGGTATCTAAGTTTGTTAGAAAGTTATTGGCACAAACCAATGATATTAATTTGGTGTTATTTGTAAGATCTAAGGTTGTTAATTGATTGTTAGAACACCAAAAAATATCTAAGTTTATTTGCTGTGAGGTATCGACGGCGGTTAATTGATTATCACTACAAAACAGCTGGGTCAGTTTTGTGTTTTGGGAAATATTTAAGTTTGTTAGTAAATTTCCATCGCAGTTAAAAATTGTTAAATTAATAAACCCTTCAATACCAGTTAAATTTAAAATATTTCTAGATTGAACATCCAAGTTGGTTACACCACTAATGTTTGCCGTTAATATTAATCCATCCAATGGCGCAGCATCGTACCCTAAATCAATTAAAGCCTGTTCAAAATTAGGGTCTGGAATCGCCGTGGTTTGCGATACGCCAACAAAAGCCACTAATATTAAAATAAGGGCGCATACATTGTTTTTATTTGCCCACATAGGTTATTACAATTTCAACGCGCCGATCCAATTTTGGGTCGCCACCAAGCGGAAACTTCCTTCGTAAACCCAAATGGCGCATGCGTTTTTTATCCACCCCTTTTTTTATAAAGTAATTATAAATGTATTCGGCACGCGCTTCGGAAAGGTTTCTCAGTTTTGTTTTTCTATCCACAGCATCCCTACTGTTTTGGGTACAGCACACGTGCCCTTGTATGGTAAAGTAAATATCTTTTCGTTCAACCAAAACATTGGCAATAGCCTCTAAGTTTTTTTTAGATTCAGGCATTATTTGACTGTAACCCGTTTTAAATAAAATATTTTCAAACACCACTTTATCGCCCACTTTTAAGTCGCCCTTTAATATTTCGGGAGCATCTTTCTTTTTAGGTTCTTCAGCTTTCTTTTCGGCTTTAACTTCAACAATTTTAGGTGGTTTAGGAGTTACAATAATTTCTACTTTTCGGTTTAAACCCCTAATTTTAGCAAGGTTTTTTTCTTCAACAATTTTCAATAAAATTTTGCCCTTACCATCTACATTACTGATTAAATCCTCGCTGATTTCATTATTTGAAAACACGGTTTTAATGGCATTGGCACGTTGTTGCGATAATTTTAGGTTATATGAAACGGCACCAATATCGTCACAAAACCCAAATATGGAAATAGACGCGATATCAATATCCGCTAGGTTGGAAATGAAAAGAAGTAAGCGACTTTCTTCGGTGGGAATAATATCAAACTTATCAGTATCAAAATACACTTCGTGCGTTAATTCATTTTGTGAAAAAACAGCGGGGGCATGAAGCATTAATAATATGAAAACCAATAGTTTGTTCATAGTAGGCGCATAGAACTGAATATAAATATACTATTTTTAATGAATTTCCATGAAGACGGGAATCATTTTAAGTTCAACTACCAATACAATAGGTTGAAAAACAGGATGTACTACCTTAAATAGCCTGAATATGTTGATGGATTACCAAGAATCTCGGCCGCTTTTTTTATTTTATCGTCGTGGGTTTTGTAATAGTCGTACAACCCTTCTCTATACACGTAGCGTTTTACAATATCTTCGGTTAACAGCTCTAGTAAGTAGGCTTTATTTTCGTCGATAACGCTGGTTTTAGATTTGTTTAAATTAGCCATTAAGGTATTAAAGTCGGATTTAATGTTATCGTCCAAGTCCTCATTTTTAGCCGCTTCAAAAGCTTTATTCAGCGCTTTTTCAGTGGCGGTTTCAAATGAAAAATTATTGGTTTTTAAGTAGTTTTTAAAGTTTGAAAAATCGGTATCTGTAAGTTTAAAATTAGATACATCTTTCAGGTTATGTTTATAATAATAATCGGTGGCGTAATTAAAAATCAAATCGTTATCAACAATGGCATTGATTATAAAGGCGTTATTGGAAGCATCAAAAGGGACATCAGGAAACACCCCACCGCCATCATACACTTTTCTACCGCTTTTGGTTTTAAATTCGTTGTAGTTTTCCTGATTTACACGAACTGCTTCCCCTTTTTCGTTGCGATGCCAATAGTCCAAAGCTTGAATACAGCGTCCCGAAGGTGTGTAATACCGTGAAATGGTAATTTTTACCTGCGTACCATAAGTGAGTTGTTTTGGGCGTTGTACCAAGCCTTTTCCAAAACTTCTGGAACCCACAATAACCGCCCGATCCAAATCCTGTAAGGCTCCCGAAACAATTTCGCTCGCCGATGCGCTACTGCCATCAATTAAAACCACCAAAGGTATTTGAGTGTCTATGGGTTCGTTTTGGGTGTAATAGGTTTTATTGTATTTTTTAACTTTAGATTTTGTGGTGACCACCAACTGCCCTTTAGGCACAAATAAATTCACGATATTAATCGCTTCGTTAAGCAAACCACCTGGGTTTGCACGAACATCTAAAATTATTTTTTCGGCACCTTGGGCCTTTAAGTCGCGCAACGCATAATTGGTTTCAGCAGAAGCGCGTTCGTTAAAACGGCTCAACACAATATACCCTGTTTTGGCATTAACCATCGAAAAATACGGCACTGCTTTAATTTCCACTTCAGCACGTTTAATGGTAGCTGTTTGCGTTTTTCCTTGGCGTTTATAAGTTACTTCCACAGGCGTATCGGTAGCACCTTTAAGCAATTCGCCCGCCTCTTCTTTGTAGTTAGCAATCAGGGTGTTGCCCACTTTTATAATTTCGTCGCCCGCTTTCAAACCTGCTTTATCGGCAGGATAATCTTTGTAAGGCTCCACAATTACCAATTTATCTTTTAGGGTTTTCACTTTAGCGCCAATGCCCGTATAATCGCCCGTATTGTTGATTCTGGCAGCCTCTACATCCTGCTCGTTCATAAAGTTGGTGTACGGATCCAAATCTGCCAACATGCTTTTAATGGCTGTGTCCATTAAATCGCCAGGGTTGGTTTCATCCACATAATTCATGTTGAGCTCCTTAAACAGCGTGGTAAAAATTTCTATTTGTTTCGCTATTTCAAAAAAATCGTTTCTAAACGCTGTGGTTGTAAAAAACAAAGCAGCGGCTATAACAGGAATTATGATTTTCTTTTTTAGTAGATGTTTCATTTTACTGGGTTTATTGGTCTCGAATTTAATAGGGTCTTTTGGGCTTTAGTTTCTAACCTCTAAAGATTTCTGCCACAAATACACGAATCTATTCATTCATTTTAAAAATTTCTGCCACTAATAAAGGTTTTGAATTTCACTAATTTAACAGACTTTCAGTCTGTTTTTAAAAAGGTTATTCAGAAGAAACATTGCTTAAAAACTTTTCAAACAAGTGTTTCATTCGGGTTTCAATTTGGGCTATAGTTGGTAACTCTTTGCCAATGTACAAAATCATAAACGCATATTGTGTTGTCATGTTGTTAAAATACTCGGTTTTATTAAGTCGGTAAACCTCTCGCATCAAACGTTTTATACGGTTTCTATCCACCGCTCGTTTAAAATGACGCTTACTTACCGAAACACCTGTTTTCGCAACTACATTTTCATCAAAGTTGGTGGGCAAAAAAACCAAGCGCAACGGAAACGCCGAAACCGATTTCCCCTCAGCAAACAATTGCTCAATAAGCTTTTTGCTTTTAAGTTTTTCTTTTTTATTGAATGTGTATTTCAAAAGCGTTTTTTAGTTGATGCCAAAGGTAGTAAATTATAAAAACGGTATCGTTCTAAGATTCTAATTTAATGTTTGGGCGTTACCCAAAAGGGTCAGGCTTTCGGCTGTATCTTTTGGTTTTTTGCCATTCCTGCGAAGGCAGGAATCCACAATCAAAGTTAGAGGCATTGTTACTAGGGTCCGTTTCTTGCCCATTAAAACCAAAAGGATGCCGCCTCAATCCTTAACGCAAAGCATTCACGATTTCAAATTTTTAAAATATTAAAGATGAGTAATCTTTTAAGGCGGAAAGCTGAAATGTGTTGAAATAGATTTTATTTTTGAAAATTTAGGAGCGTCAGCCCAGTGATCTTCGTAGCAAAATGTATCATGATGGGAATTAGGGGCGTTAGCCCTGACATATTTATTGAATAATTTTGTGTTTA
>NZ_JBFVFE010000031.1:0-49507 GCF_052728615.1 Mariniflexile sp.
GTTTTAACCGCATTTTAAATATTGTTTGGAACGCTTTTGATGCGATGCGGTTTACACACAATGTTTCCATTGGCTATGTCGCTAATGGTATGGATCAATTCAGGAATTCCTTGACTGAACCTGGCACTGGTAGCAACCACAGGAATTCCTAGATCGCGTGCCAAAGTCCGTTCGTCTATAGTGATGTGGTTGCGTTTGGCTTCATCCATTAAATTCAAACACAACACCGCTTTATCGGTAATTTCAAGAATTTGAAGCACCAAATTTAAGTTGCGTTCCAATCGGTTGGCATCAGCAACAATAACTGTTACATCAGGTTTTCCGAAAAGGATAAAATCCCTTGCCGCCTCTTCATCTTCAGACGTTGAAAGCAATGAATAGGTGCCCGGTAAATCGACCAACTTGAATGTTTGTTTGTTGTATTCAAAACCACCTTCGGCCCGGGCAACGGTTTTCCCTGGCCAGTTTCCTGTATGTTGCCGCAAGCCCGTTAACGCATTAAAAACCGTGCTTTTTCCTGTATTGGGGTTGCCCGCCAAAGCCACCACAAAATCGACATTCGTGGTATTGATGCCCAGTCTTTTTAAGCCATCGGCATTAAAATGGGCGCAGGTTTCGCAAGCACTTTTTACTTTTGTATCCATGGTTTAATTTTCATTATTTTGTATTACTTATTATGCTTTATTGCCAAGACCTGTCAGGTTTTAAAAACCTGACAGGTCTCACTTCAATTTACTAAGTCTTTTTTAATCAGAATTTTAGCCGCTTGATCTTTTCTTAAGGCAATGGAAGTTCCCTTTATTAAATAGGCATGGGGTTCTCCTAACGGGTTCATTAGATCTATTTTGATGTTGGCGCCTTTTACAAATCCCAAGTCCAATAAACGCCTTCTGCTTTCTCCTCTGCTTTCTCTGGACATGCCTATTATTTTGGCAGATTCATTTTCTTTTAAACTCGATAATCTAGCAATATTATCTTCCATAACCACTTCTTTTTCAATAGGAGCGACCGTTAAATTGGCTGCAACAATAGGAGCGAGTCTAAATTCTTCACCTTCCGATTGAAATACAATGCGGGTGGCGTTATTTTCCACCACTTTAATAAGGGAACCAATATGAATGTTTTCAGCTAAAATCTGTTTGTAGATAATTTCTGGCTCATCTTCAATATGGGTAATTCTTCCCAACGAGTTTACTGGCAATAAAGGCAATTCAACCCCATTAACTGGTGCTATTTTACCCGTTTTTGTGGGTATCGGGTCGCCATGTGGATCAAATTTGGGATTTCCCAATCGCGCAGCCAAGGTATTGGTTTCGTCATGACTTAGTTTATGCTCCATCATTTCCGCTCTATCGTGCCATTCTTCTTTGCTAAAGCCTGTTTTATCGGCCAAATAGCGTTCCCAAAGCCTGTGGATACGAACAATTCTTAAGGCATAATCGCGTCCGGCATCTGTTAGTTTCAACACATCCGATTCAAAATAAATCAAGTTATTGATGGTCATGTTTTTTATGACTTCTATAATTTGATGGTTGCTGAATTTCAACACTTGAAGCAGGGTTTTTGTATTCACTTTATTGCCAGAATCTTCAAAATGGTACAATTGCTTTAAAATATCTTCGGTAATTACTTTTTCGTTGCCTTTAAAATTGTTTTTTATAATCCAGAACCAGCCTTTTGTGGGTCTGAAAAGCACAAAAATAATACCTGCTATTATAAAAAACAGCACGAGCGCGTTTATGGGATTATAGGTGTTCATATTACTGGCTTAAGAATAAATTTTTTGCAACTTCTTTAGAGATAATGATTTGTTTGGTTTTTGTTTGAATGGTGACCGAATCATCAAAAGGCTCAAAATCCAATACTTTTATGGTGTCGCCCAAAGCCAAATTGTTTTTGTTCAAATATTTTAGGAATATATCGGATGAATCTTTAACTTGAGCTAACACACCTTCGTTACCCGTTTGCATTTCCAGTATATTAACACTTTTTCTCAAAGCATAGTTCCCATCTCTATCTGGAATGGGATCGCCATGTGGGTCGTGCGTCGGGAATCCTAAAAAAGCATCCAATTCGTTTACCAATTTCAAGGATTTAATATGCTCCAATTGTTCGGCAACATCATGCACCTCATCCCACGAAAAGTTAAGCTTTTCTACTAAAAACACTTCCCAAAGGCGGTGTTTTCTAATAACGGATGCTGCGGTTAATCGTCCTTCGTTCGTTAAACTAACCCCTTGGTATTTAATGTAGTGGGCCAAATTTTTATCTGCTAACTTTTTAACCATATCGGTAACCGAAGATGCCTTGGACTCAATTTTTTCAGCAATGGCGTTGGTACTAACAGCATCGGTTCCTTGTTTACCCAAATGGTAAATGGCTTTTAAATAATTCTCTTCGGATAAGGTTGTCATACGTTAACTTTAGGCTACAAAGATACTTAAATTTACTTAAAAGTAAATATTTTTTTAGGGATGGCTAAAAATAAAAATGAAGTATAATTTATGTATTTTTGTTTTAGATAAAGATTGGTATATCAAAAACGGAACGAACTCGATAAAATGAGGACAGTTATTGGATGATTTCTATAGAAAAACGTTTACATTAATGTTGAGTTCGATTATAATTATGAGAAAGCAGAAGTTATTTTTTTTGAATATCTTACACCAAGTTAAAACCATTTATGAATAAGCAAGAACGCATATCTTTGGCAATAAAAGAGGTGATTTCCAACTTAATGGAAAGAGTTATGGATAGAGTTTTAATAACAGATCCATTTATAAAGGAAAAGCATCATTCCAGAAAACCGCTTTATGCAGCCTTAGTTCCAGATGAAATATTTAAAGGCTCTCATTTTGAAAGAAGATTTGTTACACCATTTGGAAGTGTTTGGGAAGAATTGGCAAAAGTAGTTGCTTTTGAAGCTCATGGAAATTGCACAATAGGGCATACTATTCATGGTACTGTTGGGCATGAAAGTTTAAGACGAATTCAAGAAGTATTGAATAAGTTGGAACATAGAGGAAAAGGGAAAGAAAGAATTTTACCTGATTGGAAAACAGAACTTGACTATATAAAAAAAGGAGGTGGAGCATTAATACCAGTAAGTGTAATTTGCGATGTTTTCATTAATAATGAAGACACAAATATAAAATACGCATTTGAATTAAAAGGACCTTTGCCTAATAGTGACCAAACGAAAGTGAGTAAAGAGAAAATGTTTAAATTATTAGCAATGAGTCCCAAACAAGTTGACTTTGCTTATTATGCTTTGCCTTATAATCCTTTCGGAAAAAGAGAAAATTATAAATGGGGTTTCCCAATGAGATGGTTTAATATGCACACCGATGAATCTGTATTAATTGGAGATGAATTTTGGGAACTTATCGGAGGAGTTGGTACATATAATAATTTTATTAAAGAAATAAATTTATTAGGGAAAGAGTACCGAGAACGTATCTATAGAGAATTTTTACAAATTGAACCACCTCAAAATTTTAATGAAAACCTCCTTAAATAATCCAACAATGAAACATCCATGACTAGATTTTTGTCACACAGAGAAAATTATTATATGGATGTAACATCTGACCGATGAAAAATCAATAAGTATAAACAGATGAAAAACAACAAATTTACTTTTATAGACTTATTTGCTGGTATTGGAGGTTTTAGAATGGCTCTCGATAATGTTGGGGGTAATTGTCTTGGTTTTAGTGAAATTAATAACGATGCTATAAATACCTATTGTCAAAATTTTAGCGAAAATCCAGATAGTAATTTTGGAGATATAACAAAGCTACAAAGTTTACCAGAAAGTGATTTGATTACGGCAGGAGTTCCATGTCAGAGTTGGTCTATTGCTGGAAAAAATTTGGGCTTTGATGATGATAGAGGTCAACTTTGGAATGATACTATTTACCTGTTAAAGCAGTCAAAACCTAAAGCTTTCATTTTTGAAAACGTAAAGGGACTTGTTGACCCAAGAAACAAAAAAGCATTGCTTTATATTTTGGAAAGGATTAAGGAAGCTGGTTATTATGCAAAATATTATGTGATTAATTCATTTGATTATGGAGTGCCACAAAATAGAATTAGGATATATATAATTGGGTTCAAAGAAAAATTGTATTTAGATAAATTTCAACTTCCAAATGCACTAAACAATAACACAAAACTTGGAGATTTAATCTTTGAGACCAATATTAAAACAAAAAATGACAATCAATTTTTGGATAAAGATTTATTCGGTGAAATTTCTACACAAAGAAGCATGAGTTTGTCTAGTAAAAATGGCTTTAATGACTATTTTTTATTTAATGATTTAAGAAATGGTCATTCCACAATACATTCTTGGGATATTATCAACACTTCAAAAAAGCAAAAAGAAATTTGTTATCTATTGTTAAAAAACAGAAGAAAAAGTGCCTATGGAAAATTAGATGGTAATCCATTATCCTTAAAACATTTTAAAAATCTGGATGCCACTATAAGTAAAGAAGAACTTGATGATTTAGTAAATCTTGAAATATTAAAAGAGGTAGAATATTCTTTTTCAATCAATAAATTTGACAAAAAAGATTTATCAGATTATGAAAACGACTTATTGGAATTAACCGATTATAAGAAAATAGATTTTGATGATTTAAAAAATAATCGTGTTTTAAAATTGAAAAAAATCCCTTTAACAAAAACATTAGAATCACTAAAAATTAAAAATATTATCGAATGTACCGAAATTCGATATGACTTTAAAAACACTAAAATTAGTACAGGATTATTTGGCATTAATAGGATTTTTCTACCTACCTCAAGCATTTTCCCAACATTAGTTGCCAGCGATACGAACGATTTTATATCAACAGTAGAATTAGAACCAACAGATATGGAAAATTATAAAAGTCAATTCATAAAAGAAATTTATAACAAAAAAAACTATCGGAAAATCACGAAGGAAGAGGCTTGTGCTATTCAAGGTTTCCCTAAAGATTTTATTCTGCCCGAATCTCGTAATAGATGGATGAAATTAATAGGGAATAGTGTTTCTGTTCCAGTTATCGAAATGTTATCTAAAGCCATATTAAAAACAGATGTTTTTAAAACCAACCAAGATTTGAATCAGCAATCTAAAAGAATGGACTTGCAAACTTATCGCTAAATCAAGAATGTTTTATTCAAATCTCTGTACAGGCGAAAAAGCATGATGTTATGGCAAAACACAACGAACTCGGTAAAAAAGGCGAACAATTGGCGGTTGATTTTCTGTTGAAAACCAACTACGAGATTATGGAACGCAATTATCGTTTTGAAAAAGCTGAGGTGGATATCATTGCCAAAAAGGACGGCTTTTTAGCCATTGTTGAAGTAAAAACACGATCGACCATAGATTTTGGCAATCCCCAGGATTTTGTAAAACCCAAGCAAATTCAACGCCTTGTAAAAGCAGTTGATGAATATGTAAATGCCAACGGTTTGGATTTAGAGGTGCGTTTTGATATTATTGCTATTGTAAAAACAGGAAACAAATTTGTTATCGAGCATCTGGAGAATGCTTTTTATCATTTTTGACATTTATGTCATCCTGAACTTGTTTCAGGATCTCATCTTAATTTTAATCTAAATATGTGAGATGCTGAAACAAGTTCAGCATGACAGATTACCTAATTAATAAAGCCTTTAAAGCTTCAATATCATCAGGTTTTCCAATAATGTGCTTGTCTTTATCGAGTACAAAATAAGTAGGTGTTGCTGTAACACCATACTTATTGCCAATTTTGTTATCCCACTTGCCCAAACCAAGCACATGGATAAATTCTGGATAGCTTTTAATTTTTTCTTTCCAAACTTTATTGTCATCTTCAAGTCCGACGGCAATGACCTTAATTTTCTCCTTTTTATAAGATTTTAAAAACTTTTGCAATTTCGGGATTTCATCAAGGCAATGCGAACAGCCACTGCTCCAAAAAACAATGATGTATTTTTCTGCATTCCCTAATTCACTTAATTTTTTAGTCAGTTTCTTGTCGTCTTTTATTATTTCAAAAGAAAAATCGGGTGCTTTACTTCCTATTGAAAGGTTTTTGTATAATGTTAAAGCATCTACAAGTTCGTTGTCTTTTAAAGATTTCGCAATCTCAATCAACTGTTTTTTGGAAATATAATTGGCGACTGCTTCATAATCCAAATCGACCATTTGCTGCCATAAACTGACCAGTAAAATACGCTTAATAGCTACAGGTGCGTCTTTCATGGCATTGCAAAATACATCGATATTGTTTTTGTAGTTGGTGGTTTCATCGACTCCTTCAGAGGACATCCCAAAAACATAATTGTTCATGCGTTCCTCTAAAAAACTAGAGCTTTGAAGTGTTTTGTTATTAAAATCGACGTAATCAAAATAATGCTTTTTTAAATTGCTGACATAGGTTTTTACGTCTTCATATTTTTTGGGGATGTAGGGTCTGTTGGCTTTTATAAATTGAAGTGCGATGGTCTTTTCAGCTAGTTTTTCAAAATTGGATTGTGCTTCCCGTTGTGTTTTAAAAATGGCATTTAACGCCATGGTGTCTTTTTTGTTTTCCCTAAAATAATTACTGATGCTTTGGGTAACGGCAGACATACTTTTGGTATAGGATTTCAATAATTTATTTTCGGAAGAGGACTTGAATTCAACGCCTGTTTCTGTGTTGAACGAAAGCATAATGTCTTCCTTTCCGTTATAAATAACATCAAAATTATAGTCTTCTTGTGGTACCGCATAAACAATTCTGTACATGCCACTGGTTACGGCCGAATCCAATTGAAATTGAAAACTTCCATCCTTTTGTACTTCGGCATTGGCAATATACTCCGATACCGTTGGCGTTACTTTATACAACAATGCTACCTTATAATCTTTAGGCGGAGAAAACATGCCCGAAATAGTATGTTGCGCTAATAGAATGTTTGGTAATACTATTAGTAAAGAAATTAGTTTAAATAACATGGTTTTAAAGTTCAAAAGTTTAATGTTTCAGTTTTTTTACGCAATTATTTGGTTGTAAGTTTATCAGGCTATGGGTTTATAACCTCATTACCTTATAAACAAATAAACTTTTTACCCCACAAGCGGTTGCAACACTTTTAAGGCCTGTTTTACCGATTTGATATTCTCGAAAGTCAGCAAAAGCCGTAAGCCGTTACGGGTTTGCTTCTCTTTCATTTTGCAAGTGTTTGGGTTGGTTTGTACAAACTGCAGCACTTTGGTAAAGTTACTACTTTGATAAAAACGACTTTGTTGGTCGTTAATAAAATAACCTATCAGCTTGCCTTGTTTCATCACAATTTTTTCGAAACCGGCTTTGGTGGCAATCCATTTTATTTGAACGCTGTTCAACAAATCGGCCACTTGTTTGGGCAATTCGCCAAAGCGGTCTATTAATTCGGTTTCAAATTTTTGTAGCTCTGCTTCGTTTTTTAATCCGTTAAGTTTGGTGTATAAACTTAATCGTTCGGTAATGTTATTTACGTAATTGTCCGGGAACAGCAATTCAAAATCAGAATCAATCGTTACATCTTTAACATACACTTTATCTTCTTCATTTTCGTCATACAACTCTTTAAACTCATTTTCCTTGAGTTCTTCAATGGCTTCATTCAATATTTTTTGATAGGTATCGAAACCAATATCGTTGATGAATCCGCTTTGTTCGCCACCCAATAAATCGCCGGCACCACGAATTTCAAGATCTTTCATGGCAATATTGAAACCGCTGCCCAATTCAGTAAATTGCTCTAAAGCCGTGATACGTTTTCTGGCATCATCGGTCATTGTGGAATGTTCCGGTGTTATAAAATAACAAAATGCTTTTTTATTGCTTCGCCCCACACGACCGCGCATTTGGTGCAAATCACTCAATCCGAAATTATTGGCGTTATTGATGAAAATGGTGTTGGCATTCGGCACATCGAGCCCGCTTTCAACAATGGTGGTACTTACCAACACATCAAAAGTGCCGTTTATAAAAGCCAGCATGAGTTCTTCCAACTTTTTGCCTTCCAATTGCCCATGACCGATACCTATTTTAGCATCGGGGACCAACCGCTGGATCATGCCTGCCACTTCCTTGATATTTTCTATGCGGTTATGAATGAAGAAAATTTGTCCGCCACGTTCAATTTCATAACTCACAGCATCGCGAATGGTTTCTTCGCTAAAACGAATGACGTGACTTTCAATGGGATACCTGTTTGGTGGTGGTGTGGTAATAACCGATAAATCGCGCGCCGCCATCAAGCTAAACTGAAGGGTTCTGGGTATGGGTGTTGCGGTCAATGTCAACACATCTACATTGTCTTTCAACGTTTTTAGTTTTTCTTTTACTGCGACGCCGAATTTTTGCTCTTCGTCAACAATAAGCAATCCTAAATCCTTAAACTTTACGTTTTTGTTTACCAGTTGATGCGTGCCGATAATGATATCAACAGTACCGTTTTCCAACCCATCCAAAGTGTCGCGTTTTTCCTTGGCGGTTCTAAAACGGTTCAAATAATCTACCGTAACAGGAAAATCCTTTAAACGGTCCCTAAACGTTCTGGAATGCTGATATGCCAAAATAGTGGTTGGCACCAAAACGGCCACTTGTTTCCCATTATCAACCGCTTTAAACGCAGCACGAATAGCGACTTCGGTTTTACCAAAGCCCACATCGCCGCATACTAAACGGTCCATGGGGCGTTCGCTTTCCATATCGGCTTTGATATCGGCGGTGGCGGTACTTTGGTCGGGCGTATCTTCATAAATAAAAGAGGCTTCCAATTCGTGTTGCATATAACTATCGGGGTTGTACTGATAGCCTTTTTCGGTTTTACGTTTTGCGTAGAGTTTTATAAGGTTGAAGGCAATATGCTTAACCCGTGATTTTGTTTTTTCTTTTAAAGTTTTCCAAGCGGTGCTGCCCAGTTTGTAAATTTTAGGCGGCTTCCCATCTTTTCCATTAAACTTGGTGATTTTATGTAACGAATGAATACTTAAATACAGCACATCGCGCTCGCCATAAACCAATTTAATGGCTTCTTGTTTTTTGCCTTCAACATCTATTTTTTGAAGGCCGCCAAATCGCCCTATACCATGATCGATATGGGTTACGTAATCGCCAATATCTAAATTGGTAAGTTCTTTTAAGGTTATGGCTTGTTTTTTAGCATAGCCATTTTTAACATGGAATTTGTGGTAACGTTCAAAAATTTGATGGTCGGTGTAGCAAACTATTTTGTTATCGTGGTCTATAAATCCCTGATGCAGCGATAATACAATGGTTTTATAAGGCTTTACTTCTAGGTGCGAATCATCAAAAATATCGTGAAAGCGTTTAGCTTGTTGTTCGCTAACACAGGCTATATAAATAGAATATCTTTTCTCGTAATTGGCGTTTATATCTTCAATTAATAAATCGAATTGTTTATTGAAGGCGGGTTGGGGCGTGGTGTTAAAGGCAACAGTATTGCCCGATGGATTATTGAAAAATGCTGTAGTACCAAATTCAATAATTGAAAAATCGAGTAATTGTTTTTTTAAGGCTGTTGAATTACAAAACAGTTCATTGGGTTCGGCATGTTTTATTTCTGAAGAAAGTGTTTTAAAAGCATCCTCGGCTTTGGAATAAAAATCGTCTATTCTTGAAAAGAACAAATCGACATTTTTAAAACATACCAGCGTTTTTTGAGCCATGTATTGCAAAAAACTTTGTCGGCTGTCTTGCAATAGTTTATTGGCAACATTGGGAATGATGTTGATTTTTTTAATCTGCTCGATGGAAAGTTGGGTTTCCACATCAAAAGTTCTAATACTATCCACCTCATCGCCAAAAAATTCAATTCTGTAAGGTTCGTCGTTTGAAAACGAAAATACGTCCACTATACCACCACGTACCGAAAATTCACCGGGTTCGGTAACAAAATCGACGCGTTTAAATTGGTATTCGAACAACACTTCGTTTACAAAATCGATGGATAATTTATCGTTTACCGACACTTTTAAGGTGTTGCGTTCCAACTCTTTTCTGGTTACCACTTGCTCGAACAACGCATCGGGATACGTAACGATGATGGCGGGTTTTTTACGGGAATTGATGCGGTTTAAAACCTCGGCACGCAACAACACATTGGCATTATCGGTTTCTTCAATTTGATATGGTCTGCGGTAACTTCCTGGGTAAAACAGCACGTCTTTATCGCCACAGAGTTGCTCTAAATCGTTTAAATAGAATGCTGCTTCTTCCTTATCGTTAAAAACCAGGAGGAAAGGCAATTCGTTTTGATTAAAAATACTTGAAATTACAAAGGAAAATGACGAGCCTACAAGGCCTTTTAAATGTATTCTCGCTTCATTTTTGGCAATGGCAATTTGCAGAATTTGCGTTTGCAAAGTCTGTGCATAGGTTTGAGACAGGATTGATTTACTCACCTAAAATTCGGTTTTGAAGTGCAAATATAAGCCTTAGAATTGTTTTTTAATATGGAGATCATTTAAACTTTTTCAATTGGCTAAAAACAGGAACTTTTATTTTGATGCGTTTGCCCTGTCAGTAAAGTAAAAATTAAAATGGATTAAGTATTTTGGATGATTATGCGGCGAACACGGGAAGCAGGTTTTTTTTATGTGTTCATTTCAAGCGTGTTGGCTACCAATCGTATTTCATTATACGAGAATTTCGCATCAATTTTACTTTTAAGCTCAGAAAAACTCTCAAAAGTTTCTTTCTGCATGATGGTTCTAAGCTCCTCGTATTTTTCTACAGGGATGATGTCGGTAACTTTAATGGCGCCCGTGGGAATAAAATGGGCCAAATGCCCTTCAATAGTGCCTGTTGTAAAATTTCGTTCTTTGGCAATTTCAACAATGGACAATCCATTTTTAAACAGTTGGAGCGATATGTTTTTGGTATCTTCTTTATTCGATTTTCCTTTTTGGGGCTTTTCTTTTTTACGGACAATGGCGTTTGGATCAATGGCGTTTTCGGCACAATAATTTTTTATGATATCAATAATTTCGGTACCATATTTTTCTGCACGTACTTTTCCCATGCCGTTTACAGCGAGCAATTGTTTTTCGGTTACAGGTAACATGTCGCATAAATCGTATAATGATTTTTGGTTAAAAATAATGTAGTGCGGCAGGTTTTCCGCATCGGCATAGGAGGCACGTAAGGCTTTTAATCGTTCAAAAAGTATGGGATGCTCGGTGGTATCCTGGCGTTCTTTTTTAACGGGAGTTGTTTTGGTTTTTTGTAAAACCGCTTTGGCACGAAGCTCTAAATACTTTAAGCTGCTATAGGTGTTTTTCAAACCATTCAAACAGTATAATTTAGTCGCCAGTTGCTCTTCAAGTATATCTAATTGTTTATTGAATTCTTTATCTACTTCTTTATTTTCTGTGGCAAATGTTAAGGCATCAAAAGGGGCTTTTATAAAATCTGAAGTGTGTTTTATAAAATATTCCAAAGCCTTATGGATCCTTTCTTGAATTGGAGGACTTTTTTCTGGCGCCATCACATCTGCACTCATCATTTTTAACTGTGCCATAAAACTGGTATTTAGCTTTAACAACTTGGTAATGCCTTCTTCTTTTATGGTGGTTAAAGGCTCCAGAATGTTTCCTTTTAAACTGCTAGGGTTTTTGTAATAAAGATCTAAAAGCCTATTTACAGGTTGTAATAATGCATAATAATTAAGAAGTTCTTCAATTAAGTTTAGCTGATATATTTTTTGCGATTCATTTAAAACAGTTTCATTGGGCGGGTTGTTTTCAACCGATTGGTTAAAGGAGGTTACGCGCATATCGTTAATAATACTGTTTCCGCTGATCGGGTTTTTTAAAACAATGCCTTCAAGGGTTCTGCACCTGCTTAACGCCACATACGTTTGCCCATGTGCAAAAGACGCTTGTGCATCAATAATGGCTTTATCGAACGTAAGTCCCTGGCTTTTATGTATGGTTATGGCCCAAGCCAATCGAAGTGGCATTTGCGAAAACGCGCCCGCCACATGTTCTGATATTTCCTTGGTTTGTTGGTTGATGCTGTAATTTATATTCTCCCAAATTTCGGGCACCACGGTAATATCAAACGCATCGCCTTGGCATCGAACGGTGATTTCCTTTTTATCCAAATGAATTATTTCGCCTATTTTCCCATTAAAATAACGTTTTTCCGGGGCGCTGTCATTTTTAACAAACATTACCTGTGCACCTTTTTTTAATTCCAGTTTTTCATGGGTTGGATATGAATACTCCGGAAAATTGCCTTCAACTTCCGCTTTATAGAAATAACTTTTGTCTTTAATTTTTTGCAACTCCAAATCGTTCATTTGGTTGGCTCTGTTGTTATGTGTGGTAAGGGTGATGTAACCATCATTTTTAGCAGGGGAAAAATTGGTAAGATAGCGTTCATTTAAGAGTGCCGCCGAACCATTGTACAGTTTATTGTTTCTAATTTCATTCAGAATTTTAATAAAAACCTCATTGTCTTGCCTGTAAATATGCTTTAGTTCAATACTAATAGCGTTACAGCTTTGAAAGACCCGGCTACTAAAAAAGTATGGCGTTTCATAATAAGGTTTTAGCAATTCCCATTCGTTGTCTTTTACCACGGGCGAGAGTTGTTGCAAATCGCCAATCATCAACACTTGCACGCCACCAAAGACCTTGGTTCGGTCTTTATAACGTTTTAAAACCTGATCGATACCGTCCAATAAATCGGCACGGACCATACTGATTTCATCAATGATCAATAAATCCAACGACTTAATAATATCGATTTTTGTTTTATTGAATTTTCTCTGAAACCCAGATTCTTTATTCTGAAACCCCGCTTCCTCGGGTAAAACCGGACCAAAAGCCATTTGGAAAAACGAATGGATAGTAACGCCTTTAGCATTAATGGCCGCCACACCCGTGGGCGCAACAACTACCAATCGCTTAAACGATTTTTGTTTTAAACTATGTAGAAAAGTGGTTTTTCCGGTGCCTGCTTTTCCCGTTAAAAAAACATTTCTGTCTGTTTTTTCAACAAAATTCCAGGCTAACTCAAGTTCTTGGTTTTTGGGCATTGGGTTTTTCAAATCAAAATATTACTCAAAAACAAATATAGCAAAAACCTTTAAAATCATTAAGCCTATTGCTGCACCAAAGCGAACCAGTGAAATTAAGATTTAGTTTATGGGGAGCGAATACAAATGGCTGTTCCCAATGCATTAAAAACATTTAAAAGGTTTTACAGCTATGAAAGTTTTTTATCTTTAACGTTTAATTAAATGATTTTATGAAACATCCATGACTACATTTTTGTCACACAGCAGAAATGATTATATGAAGTCCCGATAGCTATCCGGGATGACCATTAAAAAAAATAGAAATAAACAGATGAAATACACAACATTACCAAATACCGATATTAAAGTTAGTAAAATATGTTTGGGCACAATGACTTGGGGAAACCAAAACACGGAAGCTGAAGGCCATGCGCAACTGGATTATGCCATCGAAAAAGGCATTAATTTTATCGACACCGCCGAAGCATACCCTGTGCCGGCCAATGCCGAAACACAAGGTAAGACTAGTAAAATTATTGGTACCTGGTTAAAAAAAACAGGCCATAGAGATCAAGTGGTATTGGCCTCCAAAATTGCTGGACCGGGCGATTATACAGCCCATATACGCACCACAGGGTTTAGTAAAAGTGCCATACAGGATGCCGTAAACAATGAATTAAATAGATTGCAGACCGATTATATCGATTTGTTCCAACTGCATTGGCCAGAGCGCGATACCAACAGGTTTGGCGTACGGGATTATAAATTGGACACAAAATGGCAAGATAATTTCAATGACATTCTCCATAGCCTAGGTGAAGTAATTAAGACCGGTAAAATTAGAAACGCCGGCATATCAAACGAAAATGCTTGGGGCACGATGCGGTATTTGGAAGAATCGAAACACCATAATCTGCCAAGGATAAAAACCATCCAAAATGCGTATTCATTGATAAACAGGGTTTTTGAAAATGATTTGGCCGAGGTTGCTTTACGCGAAAACGTTGGGCTATTGGCGTATTCGCCCATGGCCTTTGGAGTCCTTTCGGGGAAATACATAAAAGGCACTGCAGCAGATGGTTCCAGACTAAAATTATTCCCAAGGTTTTCAAGGTACAGCAGCGAACCCTGTACCGAAGCTACAAAAAAATATTTAAAAATAGCAGAGGGGCACGGAATGGCCTTGGCACAGATGAGTTTAGCATTTGTAACCCTGCAACCTTTTGTAACCAGTACCATTATTGGCGCTACCAATTTAGAGCAACTTAAAGAAAATATTGGAAGTATGGATGTAACGTTGAGTGATGAGGTGTTGACGCAGATTAACGAGGTGCATAGTTTGATTCCTAACCCAGCGACTTAATAGTCCATTTAGTTATTATTTTTTGTGATTTGCTAAACGTTATGTTCTAAAATTGTTGGTTAGCAATACACCCGCAATAGCGATTGAAACGGCATCCTTTTTTGCCATTAAAAGCAAAAAAGATATAGTGGAAAGCGCGGTGCTTTAGCAATTGCCCAACTTCTCTATGTGATTGTTATAACCATCGGAGTTGGTGGAAAATTGGTTGTTAAACGGCCTTATCATTCATCTGAAAAAATCAATTATATGAAAGACAAACTGCTTTTTTTCTTCAGAAAAATGTATCGCCTAAAAGATAAAATTGCATTCTATCCGTCGCTTTTAGCTGTTTTAGGTTTTGTTTTCACCTATGTTATGGTTTATTTAGAAGAAAGAGGCATTTCCAAATACCTTCTCGAATCATTTCCTGCACTGGTTATAAATAATACCGAAACGGCAAGAAGCCTTTTAACAACCTTTATTGGCGGCCTTATTTCCATTATGGTTTTTAGTTTTTCCATGGTAATGATATTGCTCAACCAAGCATCGAGTAATTTCTCCCCTCGACTGTTACCAGGTTTGATAAGCAATAGAAGGCATCAAATGATTTTGGGCTTTTACATTGCCACGATACTGTATTGCACCTTCATTTTAGTTTACATAGAACCAGACGGCGACAAATACCAATTACCGGGTTTTGCCGTTCTTTTTGCCATCTTCTTCATGGTAAATTGTCTTGCGGCCTTTATCTATTTTATCCATTCCATTTCCCAGGAAATACAAATCAATAACATCATGGATAAGATTTTCAATATCTCGAAGCAGCGCATGCTGTATTTAATTGATAACGAAAAATATAATAAAGATGATTTTCCGGAAACCGATATATGGAAAAAACACTCATCGAAACAATCAGGTTACTTGCAAAATGTTTCATTAGAAAACATTGCAAAAATAGCCAAGGAACAAGAAGTAAAAATAGACGTAGTTGTTATTAAAGGCCTGTTTGTTTCTGAAGGCATCACGCTTTTTAAAAGTGAAAAGGCATTGGATGATGAGGTTATAGATAACATTACGGAACACTTTGATTTTTCTAAAAGTGAACTGATTGAAGACAACTATGTGCTGGCATTCAAGCAAATTACGGAAGTTGCCGTAAAAGCGATGTCGCCGGGCATCAACGACCCTGGAACAGCTTTAAATGCCATTGATTACTTGGCCCAATTATTTTCTTTGCGTATTAAGAAGAACGATAAAAGCCTTATTTATATAGACCATGTAGCGTATGTTTCCATGGCGACCATTGATTTTAAGACCTTGATTTTTCAGGTAATGGCAGAATTAAGAACCTATTGCAAGCAGGATGTGGTTATTGTAGAAAAGTTGGTAATGATGCTTTTACATTTAAAAAACGTTGCAAAGAAAGAAAACAAAAAGTATCATGATATTTTAGATGAAGAAATAACAAACTTAATTTTAGACGCCGAAGAGGCGATTACCAACAAACGTGATATAAATTTTATTAAATCCATTTCTTAAAATGGATTATAAGGAAAAGCACTCGTTGCAAACGAGCGCTAGCGGAGGTTTTAAATGTAGATTAGAGCAATTCGTGTCTAAAAGAAATACTGATTAGTCAATAATTTTAAAACCTGTATATGCCTGTAAAACTTCAGGAATTACAATGCCATCCTCTGTTTGGTAATTTTCTAAAATACCTGCCAAAACCCTTGGCAACGCTAAAGAACTTCCATTTAAAGTATGTGCCAATCCGTTTTTACCTTCGCTATTTTTAAAACGCAGTTTTAAACGGTTAGCTTGAAAGGTTTCAAAGTTAGATACCGAAGATATTTCCAGCCATTTATCCTGGGCGGTTGAGAACACCTCAAAATCATAAGTCAATGCCGAAGTAAAACCTAAATCGCCACCACAAAGTCTTAAAATTCTGTATGGTAATTTCAATTCTTGCAAAATGGTTTTCACATGTTCTACCATACCATCCAAAGCTTCATAAGATTTGCTAGGATGCTCCACCCGTAAAATCTCCACTTTATCAAATTGGTGCAACCTATTTAATCCGCGAACATGCGCACCATAACTTCCAGCTTCCCTGCGAAAACATGGGGTGTAACCTGTAATGCCTATTGGCAATTCGCTTTCATTCAGCACCACATCTCTAAAAATGTTGGTTCCGGGAACTTCGGCGGTGGGAATTAAATACAGATTATCTTCGGTTACATGGTACATTTGCCCTTCTTTATCTGGCAATTGCCCGGTGCCAAAACCAGAAACTTCATTTACTAAATGTGGCAATTGATATTCGGTGTAACCCGCCGCGGTATTTTTGTCTAAAAAATATGCAATCAACGCACGTTGTAATCGGGCGCCTTTTCCTTTATAGACCGGGAAACCCGCACCTGTGATTTTATTGCCTAATTCAAAATCTATAATGTCGTATTTTTTTGCCAGTTCCCAATGGGGTAAAGCACCATCGTACAATACAGGAATAGTACCTTCCTTATAAACCTCTAGGTTATCGGTTTCAGAATTCCCGTTTGGCACTATCTCATTGGGAACATTCGGTATTTTATAAAGCAATTGGTTTAATGCTTCCACTTTATTAATGAGCGCGTTGTTCAATTCTTTTGAAGCGTCTTTTAACTGACCTGTTTTCTCTTTTAAGATATTTGCTTTTTGTGTTTCGCCCGATTTGTATAAGTTGCCAATATCTTTTGAAAGCGTGTTGGATTCTGCCAAAATGTTATCCAACTCGGTTTGGATGCGTCTTCTGTCTTCATCTAAAGAAATCACGTTATGAATCATTTCAGTGGCATCTATATTTCGTTTTGCCAATCGTTCTATAACCAACTCTTTATTTTCTCTAATAAAAGGGACTTGTAACATGTCTTGAAAATTTAAGTGGCAAATTTAATGAATTGCGAAGATATTTAGCGCGCTATTATATGTAAAATCTAGTTTAGTAATTGACAAAAATAATTTTATATCAAAATAACTATTAAAGCTGACCCCTCCGCCTATCGGCACCTCCCCTTGAAAAAAGGGGAGGAATTATTTAAGGAACTTTTTTAATAATTTGATGTTAATAAATTTTTGTCATGTACATACAAAATCTAGTTAATCAAAAATGGGATTTTATAAAGCGTATCGAGGTTTCTTTATCCTTTAATAATTGTTGTTTTAAAGCGTTGACCGATTCAAATTTTTTCTCATCGCGCAATCGATGCAATAAATCAATCTGAATGGTTTTTCTGTAGATATTTTTGTTGAAATCAAAAAAGTGCACTTCAATGGTTTCTTGGTTTCCTTCTACAGTCGGGTTAAAACCAATATTCATCATGCCATAAACCAATTCATTATCAATCAAGGAACTAACAACATAAGAACCGTGCTTGGGGATTAACTTATAATCTTCCGCAATAAAAATATTGGCAGTTGGATACTCCATTTGTCTGCCCAAAGCTTTACCCTTAACCACTTTTCCGGTAAGCATAAAATGGTATCCCAAATAAGCATTTGCCTTTGCTATATCCCCTTCGTTCAAAGCTTTTCTGATTTTTGTGGAACTTACGGAAACATCGTTTATATCCTGCGCCGAAATCTCTTCCACTTCAAACCCATATTTAATGCCAAAAGCTTTTAAATCGTTTATATCGGCATTTCGGTTTCTGCCAAATCTATGGTCATACCCAATGATTACTTTTTTGGCGTTCAGTTTTTCGACTAAAATTTTATTGACAAAATTTTCGGCCGACAGACGGGAAAATGCTTTGGTAAATTTTTTAATGAGCAAATAATCCAATCCCAAGGCTTCTAAAATAGTGCGGCGCTCGTCAATGGTATTTATTAATTTAATCCCAGAATCTTTTTGCAACACCATGCGTGGATGCGGAAAAAAAGTAAGGATTACAGATTTTAAGTTGGCGTCTTTTCCGTTATTAATCAAACGTTTAATAATTTTTTGGTGCCCAATATGTACCCCGTCAAAAGTGCCAATGGTAACTATGGTAGGCTCTAACGAGGTGTATGCTTTAATATCCTTTATTTTGCTCATAACAAGCGTTTAATTGCTAATTTGATTGAAAACAGTTAGATTTGTTTTGTGTAAACTAAAATAGTCCCCCAATATGTTTATGGAATCGCCATTAAAAAACACCGGTAAATAAAAGGCGATACGATATGTGCATTGAAAAACAATAATCATCTACTTATGAAAGCAAAACTACATTATGTTTTATCAATGGCACTATTTTTATTTGTCTTTTCGGTTTCTGCACAAGATTCTTCATGGAAAAAAATGGAATCCATTAAAGATACCCAAATAGTTTCAAAATTAAATTTAGAGAAAAGTAAAATACACGTTTTCAAACTTAATACCGCTTCATTGAAAGAATCGCTATCATCTGCTTCTTTAAGGAGCGATAAGGCAAAAAAGAAAGTAACTATCATTAGTATTCCCGGTAAAGATGGAAAACTGGAGGCTTTTGAAGTGTATGAAGCGGCTGTTTTTACGCCCGAGTTGGCTGAAAAATACCCCAATATCAAATCGTATGTGGGTGTTGGGTTGGATAATTCTGGAACCCGTTTACGGATGAGTATGTCGCCACAAGGCGTTCAAACCATGATTTCCTATCCCGATAAACCAACGGTTTTTATGCAGCCTGCTTCCAAAGGTTCTAATGAATATGTTTTATATGATAGAAAAGACAAAAAGAGATTTGCCGACAAATTTGAATGTAAAACCGTTGAAGCCCTAACTGGATCTTTCAACAAAAGCAATACCATTTCAAAAACTAAGCTTAATGAAGGCGGAGCGAATAACCAAACGCTTCAAATATTTAAGATCGCCATATCTGTAACTGCGGAATATACAGCATATCACAATGATGGAAACCCTGTAAATGGCGATGCGGTTGCCGATGCTTTGGCTGCCATAAACAATACGCTTTCTAGAGTTAATGAAATTTTTGAAACCGATATGGCGGTTACTTTCCGACTTATAAATGCCCCACAATTAATTTACACCAATGCAGCAACCGATCCTTATTCTGATGCTAGTATTGGTGCTGATACCGATAACTCCAGTAGCAGCAGTTGGAGCAATCAACTTCAAAACAATTTAAATAGTGTTCTTAATAGCACCGATTATGATTTAGGCCATTTGTTTGGCGCTACAGGTGGTGGTGGCAATGCCGGTTGCATTGGTTGTGTTTGTGTGGATGGTTCAAAAGGAAGTGGGTTTACTTCGCCTTCCAATGCCACACCCGAAGGTGATACTTTCGATTTGGATTTTGTGGCACATGAAATTGGGCACCAAATGGGCGCTAACCACACCTATGCTTATGATGATGAAGGGAACAACGTAAGTTCTGAACCTGGCAGCGGCTCTACCATTATGGCATACGCAGGTATTGAAGTGGCCAATAATGTGGAGTTAAACAGCGACCCCTATTTCCATTACCATAGTATTAAACAAATATTGAACAACTTAACTGGGAAAGCTTGCCAAACCACGGAAGTAATTGCCAATAACCCGCCCATTGCAAATGCTGGAAGTGATTTCAATATTCCTGCAGGCACCGCTTATGTGTTAAAAGGCGCAGCTACCGATGCTGATGGGGGCGATAACCTGGCTTATTGTTGGGAACAAACCGATAGCGGCCTGGTTAATTATTTGAATTTCGGACCGGATTTGGCTTCGGGGTCCATGAACCGTTCTTTGCCACCATCTAGTTCTCCAGAAAGATACATTCCTAAATTTAGTAGCGTGTTGGCAGGAAACACCCTGCAAACCAACCCGACTTTGGGGAGCGATTGGGAAACGGCACCATCTGTTGGAAGAACTTTAAATTGGGCGTTGACCGTTAGGGATAGAGCACCTGCTAGTTTTACTGGTGGGCAAAGTAGTTTTGATACCATGAGAATTACAGTGGAAAATGTTGCACCGTTTACAGTTTCCAACCCCGTGTCTTGGGTTCAAGGCAGCAGTATTACTATTAACTGGATAGTTGGGCAAACCAAGAATGCCACCATTAACTGCCAGAATGTGAACATAAAATTATCGACTGATGGCGGTTTGACATTTCCAATAACCATCGCATCCAATACCCCAAATGATGGAACGCATACTTATACGGTGCCTGCAATTCCAAATACAGCCACGGCAAGACTGTTGGTTGAAGCAGCCGATAATATATTTTATGATGTTTCTAATTTCAATTTCTCTATTTCACCTGCCTCCGATTTTTTTATGGTGGAAGAAACTTTAGATCCTATTGCATGTGCGGAAACCACCGCAACTTTCCATTTTAATTATGTTACAGCAAATGGTTTCCCAGAAAACACGGTGTTTAGTGCATCTGGAAACCCGGCAGGATCATCGGTTTCTTTCTCACCAACCAGTTTAAGTGCTTCTGGAAGTGTAACGATGGCCATTACTGATCTAAACGGTGTTCCATTGGGCAATTACCCCATTACCATTACAGGAACAGCCACTTCTAAAACAAAGGATAAAAATGTAACCCTGCCTTTTTTTAATAGTAATTGCGTTTCTGTTGCCAGTACAGCTTATGAAACCAGTACTACTTTAGTACAGTTCAACACCATTAACAAAACCTCGGCAAAACCTGCTGGGTACAATAATTACACAGCTATCTCCACAAATGTAAACAGAAACAGTGCTTATGGTTTAACGGTTAAGGTAAATACCGACGAAGACTTTACCGTAGCCACAAAAGTGTGGATAGACTGGAACCAAAATTGTAGTTTTAATGATGCTGGCGAAGAATATAATTTAGGCAATGCCACCAATGTTTTAAATGCCACCACTTCAAACTCGCCACTTTCCATTACCGTTCCTGTTGGGGCCAATTTAGGGAATACTTTAATGCGCGTGTCCACCAAGTTTCAAGGTAATGGTAGTGGCCCGCCAACGGCATGTGAGAATGGATTTGATGGTGAAGTGGAAGATTACTTCCTTAATATTATGCCTGCTCTATCCATTGAAGAATTTGGTTTCGAGAATTTTATGGTCTATCCCAACCCTAACAGCGGCACATTTACAGTTCAATTGAATGGGTCTTTGGATCGCGGTATCTCTGCTGCTGTTTTTGATATTAGAGGACGCATTATTTATAAAAAAGATTTTGAAGGTGTTGGAGATTTTAGACAGGAATTACAATTGAATACCGTACAATCGGGCATGTATTTATTGATTGTGAGCGACGGTGTAAAGAAATCCACTAAAAAGATTTTGATAGAATAAGGCTTATGTTTTTTCTTTGTGAAACTTTGTGTTTAGCTGTTTCACCAAGTTGCACAAAGTAGCACAAAGGTTCACAAAGTTGTTTTATGAAAACACATCAAGAAAAAAATAATCTTTTTACTTCCCATTAAAACCATTCATGGTAATATGGATTCCTGCCATACCAAAGGATTTTATAAGTTCAACGGATTTTTCTAAACGTTCTTTTAGTTTTTGGTTTTCTTCATCGGTCCATTCACCCAATACATAATCAATTTGTTGCCCTTTATTGAACGCATCGCTAATGCCAAACCTAAATCTATTATAATTTGTGGTATTTAATTTATCTTGAATATCCTTTAAACCATTGTGTCCGCCGTCGCTTCCTTTTGTTTTAACACGAATGCTTCCAAAAGACAGGTTTAAATCGTCGGTTACTATCAATAAATTTTCTAACGGTATATTTTCTTTCGTTAACCAATAGAGGACTGCTTTTCCGCTTAAATTCATGTAGGTGCTTGGTTTTAAAAATATAAAAGTCCTGCCTTTTAATTTAAAGGTAGTAACGTCGCCTAGTTTTTGGGTTTCGAAGGTTAGGTTTTCTTGTGAAGCAAAATGATCTAAAATTTTGAATCCTATATTATGACGTGTATTAGCATATTGTTCACCAATATTTCCTAAACCCACTATTAAAAACTTTTTCATGTGTTTATATTATTATTTTTATAGGTCACATGGTTCTTCCATACAATCATTCCCTTGGGTATCGAAATTTAGTTATGGAAGTTTCATGGTATCTTGTTCGTTCCGATGGCTTTTCTTTTTAAATAGCTGTGAACTCATTTGAATTTTTTGTATTGAGGCGAAAATTAATCGTTTTGTGACCAGTTGAAGGCTTTTTTTTAGTTGCATAGCATCGCTACGGAAATGAAAAAAGACAAAAAATGGGTGCAAAAGGATAATTTTTTAGCCAATTGAAAAAGTTTAAATGAGCTCTATCATAAAAATTGCCACATGATGCTATTTATGCGTTAAAATTAAAACAAAAATACTTCATAGATGGCAAAAAACTAAATACCGGTTTTTATTATTGGGGAAAGTACTTTGTCTAACTGCCTTTGGGGGTTGAGACAGATTTAATTTAGAACTCATCTTGACCTTGTTGGTATTAGAGTTAAAAAAAATAAACCTACAAGGTAGGATGTCAAATATTAAGTACATAAAATTTAAAACTTCGTTTTTTTTTAATCAATAATGATTTTTTAAAATAACAGAAAGTCTTATTTTACTAAGTCTGTCAGGGTTTTGAACCCTGACAGACTTAAAATGTAAACAAAAAACAGAACGAACTATTTTTTATTAAATGTCCTATATTTGACACCCCACCTACAAGGTTTTTAAAACCTTGCAGTAGTATAATAACTAACTGAAAATTCATTAATTAAACCTGATTTAAAAAGCCCCGTCCAAATTAAAAGCATTCCTTTTCCTAAAAATCAAGAACCTTGGCGTATATAAACCCACTGGTGGGAATAAATTTACCATAAAAAAGCATTGCTCAAAATGCTTTAATAAAGTATCTTTGCACTCGCTATATAAAGCGGTTAAGTAAATATACTATTGGGCAATTCAAAAACGGCGGTAACAGCACCTTCTATCATTTCAGATTTTAAGGAAATCACGAAAATGCGCTTATCTGTAAGCGTTGTATTTTCGTCGCTTGCAGGCTATTTGTTGGGTGTTGATGTGGTGGATTTTAAAATATTGGTTTTACTTGCTTTAGGTGGTTATTTTATGGTGGGCGCATCGAATGCGTTCAATCAAATTATTGAAAAAGATCTGGATGCCTTAATGGATCGCACTAAAAACAGGCCCATTCCTGCGGGCCGTATGTCCATTACCACCGCATTTATAATTGCCTCTATTTTTACGCTTTTAGGTATTATTATTTTGTACACCATCAACAAGCAAACCGCTATGTTTGGTGCCATTTCCATATTTTTATATACCTGCGTTTACACGCCTTTAAAAACAAAAACACCTTTGGCGGTTTTTGTTGGCGCTATTCCGGGAGCCATCCCATTTATGTTGGGTTGGGTGGCTGCCACCGACCATTTTGGTATTGAACCCGGCACCTTGTTCGCATTGCAGTTTTTTTGGCAGTTTCCTCATTTCTGGGCCATTGGTTGGTTTTTATATAGAGATTATGAAAAAGCAGGATTCTTTATGTTGCCAACAGGAAAACAAGATAAGGGCACCGCGGTACAAACCGTTATGTACAGTATTTGGACGTTGTTAGTATCCATTATTCCAGTTTTTGGTTTTACAGGATCGTTGAAATTATCGATAGTGGCAGCGGTTTTGGTTTTTTCACTTGGTTTGGGCATGTTATATTATGCCATTAGATTGTTTAAGGACATGACCGAAAAAGCGGCTAGACAGTTAATGATAGCAAGTGTTTCATATATAACATTGGTACAAATTGTGTACGTAATAGATAAATTTATTAGATAGCCATGGATTTAACGCAGGGTACTTTAGAAGAAAAAAATAGCAGAGCAAAAAAAATGATGCTTTGGTTTGGTATTATCTCGCTTATTATGTCGTTTGCTGGCTGGACAAGCGCTTTTGTGGTAAGTAGTTCAAGACCAGATTGGTTAAAGGACTTTCAATTGCCCAATGCGTTTTTAATAAGCACAGTGATAATAATTTTAAGTAGTTTTTCATTCATTTTAGCAAAAAAAGCCTTAAAAACCGGAAACAGAAAGGCAACCACGCTTTGGTTGTTCGTTACTTTAATTTTAGGTGTTGTTTTTATATTTAACCAATTTTCTGGCTTTCAGCAAATCATAGATTTAGGGTATAATTTTACGGGTCCCACCAGTAATGTAACCATGTCTTACATCTACTTAATAGCAATTGTGCATATTTTACACGTTATAGTGGGGTTGATTTGCTTGTTGGTAGTAATTTATAATCATTTTAAACAGAAGTACACACCAGCAAAAATGCTTGGTTTTGAATTGGCAGCAACTTTTTGGCATTTTGTGGATATACTTTGGGTGTATCTGTTTTTGTTTTTATATTTTATAAGATAAAATTATTGCTTTTCAAATGACCCATATCATAATTTGACATAAGTTTCTATTTAGCGTCCTTTAAAATTTAATGATGTATATTTTATTAAATAGATAAATTGACTATTTTTGTCCAACTTTTAAACAACAACCATAATATATGAGTACTACTACAGTTGTAAACGCTGGAATCGAAGAAAAAGCTTGGAGCGGTGGCAATAGGCCACTAAATGCAAGTTATGGTAAAATGATGATGTGGTTTTTTATCGTTTCTGATGCCTTGACGTTCTCCGGATTTTTGGCAGCCTACGGGTTTTCAAGATTTAAGTTTATAGGCTCCTGGCCCATTGCCGATGAAGTGTTTACCCACGTGCCTTTTTTGCACGGGCAGGAACTTCCCATGATCTATGTGGCGTTCATGACGTTTATACTTATCATGTCTTCCGTAACCATGGTATTGGCGGTAGATGCTGGCCATCATTTAAACAAAGCCAAGGTAACCATATATATGTTGTTAACGGTTATTGGAGGTTTAATATTCGTAGGTTCCCAAGCATGGGAATGGGCCACATTTATTAAAGGCGATTTTGGCGCTGTGCAAACAAAAGGAGGTAATATTCTACAGTTTGTAAATGCAGAAGGACACCGCGTGGCTTTACGGGATTTTGTGGTAGCTGCCCCTAATGAAAGAGTACAACAGAAACGGAACAATGGTATTTGGTTTGTTGAAGAAGGAAGCTTGCCAACCTATACTTTTGAAGATGTGGTACGTGGTTTGGAGTCGCACCCTGAGGTTTTGGTAAGAACACAAATTCTTAACGAGCATGGTCGTAAAACAGTACTTTCAAGAGGAGAATCTTTAAAGCAATTAAAAGCCAACGGAACACATGTTGTTGAAGGAGCCAACTTGCACGAAAACGAATATGGGACACCATTATTTGCAGATTTCTTCTTCTTTATAACTGGTTTTCATGGGTTTCACGTATTTTCAGGGGTCATTATTAATATCATTATTTTCTTTAATGTGATATTAGGCACTTATGAAAAGCGTAGAAGCTACGAAATGGTCGAAAAAGTGGGGTTATACTGGCACTTTGTAGATTTAGTCTGGGTATTTGTGTTTACATTCTTCTACCTAGTTTAATTGAGAATTATATATTTTTATCCCGATAGGAGACATCGGGGTCTTAAAAAAAACATATTTAAAAATGGCACACGCACATAAATTAGAAATATTCAGGGGTTTGGTTAAGTTTAAATCGAACACCCAAAAAATTTGGGGAGTATTGATTTTCCTAACTATTGTAACCGCTGTTGAGGTTGGTTTGGGTATTTACAAACCAGAACCTTTATTGCATAAGTTTTTAGGAATGAAAACCTTAAACTGGATTTTCATTATATTGACTCTGGTAAAAGCATATTACATTACTTGGGATTTTATGCACATGCGCGATGAGGTAAAAGCTTTGAAACGTATGGTGGTATGGACCGCGATATTCCTTATTTTATATTTAATTTTCATCTTATTGCAAGAAGGCGGTTATATTGAAGGCATATATTCCACAGGATATATAAAAAGGGATTTTTAACTATATTTATTGAGCCTGTACCGAGTCTTTCAACTGAGCTCAAGATAAACCAAAGGCGAAGTGTTAAATAGAGATATTAAGGCGGTTTTTAAACCGCCATTTTTTATTTTTGCAGCACATTGGTTTTAAACGATATCAAAGATTTTTAATGGATTACAAAAAAGCAGGCCGGTATTTGGTTTTAGGGATTTTATTCTTTCTTCCGGTTACATTTTTATTGTTTTTATACCCTGCGACACATAATTACAAACCACTGGACATTGTAAATGATTCGGTGGTGGATTTGAACGGGTTCCATTCAAATTCCGGAGAAAAAATTGTTTTAAAAGATCACATTACGGTTTTAGGGTTTTTGGGAACACACCCTATGGACTATGCCATTACAGCATCTAATTTAAAAGAATTGGTTTATGATAACTTCAAGGGGTTTAAAAAGTTCCAAATAGTAATTGTCATGCCAATAGGCACCGAAACTGCGGTTGAGAAACTAAAAAGTGAAATAAATTCGTATGAAGATTTACGATTTTGGCATTTTGTTTTTGGCGAACCAAGTGAAATAAAAAAGATGTACACTAGTTTAAAAAGCAAAACAGATCTAAACGAAAACTTAGCAACCAATCAGGTATTTTTGATTGATAAAGATTTGAACCAACGTGGGCGCTTGGACGATAGAACCGATAATGAAATTGCAAAGAAAAAACCCGCCTATATTTTGAGTTCGTATGACTGTATTGAAGTAGCCGAAATTAAAAACAAAATGAGCGACGATTTGCGTATTTTGTTTACTGAATACCGACAAAAACGAAAAGGCGAATTTAATTCCGAAACCAGAAGAGCTAATGATTTAAAAGAACCGTCAAATTAAGTACACTCTTTATTTCTTTGTCTAGCTTCGTGTAAACCCAGTTAAAATAAGTGTAATAGTTATAATACAGCAGAAATACAATAAAAATTGTTTTTCAATTTAACCTTTGTCAAAAAAAATGTAATTTTGATTAAATACATGGATTATGGATTTACAAACTAGAAAACTCAACTTAATAACTTATTTAGCTCAAATTAAGGACGAATTATTTTTCGATAAATTGGAAAATTACATCCTAAAAAAAGAGATTGAACATAATACTGATTTAAAACCTTTTACTATTGAAGAGTTAATTAATAGAATTGAGAAATCTGAATTGGATTTTAAAAATGGAAAGATTAAAAGTCAGGAGGATTTAGAAAAAATTTCCGCCAATTGGTAAGAATGAAAATAGTTTGGACGGATTTTGCAATCACTAATTTAAAAGCCATTTTTGACTATTATGCAACTAAAGCAAATAAAAAAGTTGCCCATAGGATAAGAAAACGGATACTGAAATCTTCTAAACAATTGATAAATAATCCGAATTCTGGTCCGATGGAACAAAATCTGATAGGACTAAAGAAACACCACAGATATTTAGTGAGCGGAAATCACAAGTTGATTTACAGAATAATAGATAATCAAATCGTTATTAATGATGTTTTTGACACAAGACAGAATCCTTCAAAAATGATTGATGAAAAGCGCATTACGGAATAAATAGCTTCTGCTTGCTTGCTCGCTTACGAAAATCTTAGTGAATTTTCTATTTGGTTGTTATTTGATGAATTCCGTGTTTAACCATGCAACTAAATATTCACACGTTGAAGAAAGTTGAAAAGAGTTACACAAAGTGTTTTATGAAAAACATGGACAAAATATAAAAGATTCCTTCCTTCGAGGAAATGAAAAAAAATTAATTACATGAAACGAGCATGCTAAAAAGTTTATCACCCATGAGAATGCCTAATGGCGAACAGCATGTGACCGTTAAAAAACAAATATTATAGACACATGAAAAAAACTAATTATTCATACATAGGGATTGCATTGGTGATTCTGGTTTTTGGTATTTATTTCATCCCGAAAATTATAGACAGAATTGTTAATGATGATGTTGTTAGAAATGAAGGAGGCACCAAAATAACCAAAGATGATGCTCCAAAAAAACTTTCAGATTTGGCATTCATTGAAATTAACGATGCACCGAAAAAAGTACCGGCTTTTTCATTTACAAACCAAGATGGAAAAACCATTACCGATAAAGATTATGAAGGCAAGGTGTATGTTATAGAATTTTTCTTTACTACCTGCCCCACCATCTGCCCACGAATGAACGCCAACCTTATACAAATACAAAATGCATTTAAGGAATTTGAAAATTTTGGGGTGGCATCGTTCACCATAAATCCAGAAAACGATACGCCCGAAGTTTTAAAAACTTATGCCAATAAATACGGAGTAACAAACCCAAATTGGAATTTAATGACCGGGAATCAAACGGAAATATATAAACTCGCAAATGAAGGGTTTAATTTATACACAGCCAAAAACGGAACGGTTGAAGGCGGTTTTGAGCATTCAGGGAATTTTGCCTTAATTGATAAAAATGGCTATTTGCGTTCCAGAGTGGTGAATGGAAACCCCATTATTTTTTACAATGGTATGATTTCAGAAACTGAAAAAACAGATGAACAAGGCATGACAGAAGAAATTTCCGCCTTAAAAGAGGATATTAAAAAATTGCTCAATGAATGATCGAAACGAAATAATGGACGACAAAAAATACAATAAACTAATTGTAGCTTTGTCCGTTATCATACCAATTGCAGTGGCCATTTTATTTGGGGTTAGAATACCAAATGTAGAACCTTTATCTTACTTACCGCCCATTTATGCAACTATCAATGGATTGACCGCAGTGATCTTGGTCATTGCTTTTTTTGCCATAAAAAATAAAAACATTGTACTTCACGAAAATTTAATGACCACAGCTATTTGGTGTTCGGCGGTGTTTTTGATTTTGTACGTAGCGTATCACATGACGAGCGATTCTACAAAATTTGGCGGTGAAGGTGTTATTAAATACATTTATTATTTTATTCTGTTAACCCATATCTTGCTATCCATTATTGTTATTCCATTTGTACTTATAACGTATGTTAGAGCGATTACCAATAATTTTGAGAAGCATAAAAAAATTGCAAGAATAACATTTCCGATATGGCTTTATGTGGCAGTAACGGGTGTTATCGTTTATATTATGATTTTGCCTTATTATGTTAAGTAATAAAACCATGAAACACAAAACCCTCTTTTTTCTATGCTCTCTTTTCTTTTTTCTAGAAAAAGCAAACGCCCAATGCGCCATGTGCAGGGCGGTATTGGAAAGTGAGGAAGGGCAAACCGCTGCCAAGGGCATTAATGATGGCATTGTTTATTTAATGGCCATTCCGTATATATTAATTGCCGGCATCGGCTATTTTATTTATCACAAATACAAGACGTTAAAGAAATAATAAAAAGTTTTTTAACCCAAATATGTAACATTTCTTTGTCTTGTTAGTCTAACTTCTAAGCTTTAACGCTTTATTAACCAACCAAGAATAATGTTAGAAATAAATCAACTTCACAAATCCTATCCTATAGGAGATTCTAGTTTACATGTTTTAAAAGGTATTGATCTTTCAGTCAAGGAAGGAGAAATGGTCGCCATTATGGGCTCATCAGGTTCAGGGAAATCCACATTATTGAACATTATAGGCATGTTGGATGAGGCCGATTCTGGCGATTATATTTTAGATGGTTTGCCCATTAAAAACCTTACCGAAAAAAAAGCGGCCGTTTACAGGAACAAATTTTTGGGGTTTATCTTTCAATCCTTCAATCTTATCAATTATAAAAATGCGCTTGAAAATGTGGCACTTCCCTTGTATTATCAAGGTATGAAGCGTAAAGAGCGCCAAGAACTCGCCATGTTCCATTTAGAAAAAGTAGGTTTGGCAAATTGGGCGCACCATCTACCAAAGGAACTTTCAGGGGGTCAAAATCAGCGTGTCGCCATTGCCAGGGCATTAGCGGCAAACCCGAAATTATTGTTGGCCGATGAGCCTACCGGTGCATTAGACACCACCACGTCGCATGAAATTATGGAATTTATCCAACAATTGAATGATGAAGGGAAAACCATTCTAATAGTAACCCACGAAGAAGATATTGCCAACATGTGCAAGCGTATTGTGCGTTTGCGCGATGGGGTTATTATGGAAGACAAAAAAGTAGAACAAGTAAGGGTTAAACAGCATGTTTGATTTAGATCTTTGGCGCGAAATATTTCAGAGTATTAATAAAAACAGGACCCGAAGTTTGCTTTCTGGGTTCACCGTGGCATTTGCTATTTTATTGTTTACCATTCTTTTCGGCATTGCCAACGGACTTCAAAACACCTTTAAAGAAGCATTTGGCACCGATGCAAAAAATTCCATTGTCATATATCCTGGTACTACTACCAAAGCGAATAAGGGATTGCAGGCAGGAAGACGCATTCAATTTAAAAATGAGGAACGCACGTATATAAAGGAAGAGTTTGGAGATAAGGTCCAATTCATTACTTCAAAAGTAAACCTTACGGTGAACGCTTCTTATAGAGGGAAAAAGAACAGCTATCAGCTAAGAGGAATTCATCCGGAGTATATGTTCATTGAAAAAAATGAAGTAAAGGAAGGACGTTATATAAACCAAAACGATATTGACCATAAAAAAAAGGTAGTGGTTATAGGGAAAGTGGTTGATGATGATCTGTTTTCAAAAACAAGTGCCGTTGGTAAGTATATCAACCTTAGTGGCATTCCCTATCAAATCGTAGGAGTTTTCACTGATGAAGAAGGTTATAATGAAGAGAACGTTATCTACATGCCGCTTTCAACGGCGCAACAAGTGTACGGAAAACATGAAGACATCGATTTTTTACATTTAACCTATAATCCAGAAATGGATTCGGATGCAGCGTTGTTATTTGGTAATCAAATTACCAATAAATTAAAGGAACGTTTTTCTATAGCCAGTAGCGACCAAAGAGCTATTCGAGTCCAAAATATGGCACAAGGCACTAAGCAGGTGGATATTATGACTTCTGGTTTAACGGTCATTATTCTGGTAATTGGCTTCGGAACCCTCATCGCGGGTATTGTTGGCGTCAGTAATATTATGATTTTTATTGTAAAAGAGCGCACCAAGGAAATCGGTATCCGAAAAGCATTGGGAGCTTCGCCCAAATCGATCGTTTCCATTATCTTGATTGAATCCATACTTATCACCGCCATTGCAGGTTACATAGGTTTATTGATTGGTGTTGGGGTACTCGAACTTGTGGCCCCTAGTTTGGAAACGTATTTTATAAAAGACCCTGGGGTAAGCAATGGTTTGGTAATAGGCGCCACGGTTACGCTTATAAGTGCGGGTGCCATTGCGGGTTATTTACCTGCGGTAAAGGCATCAAAAATCAAACCCATAGTAGCTCTAAGAAACGATTAAGTATGTTCAGATTTTTAACAGATAGAGATACCTGGCAAGAGGTTTTTGATAGCTTTAGTAAAAACAAACTAAGGTCTATTTTAACCATGGTAGGTGTTTGGTGGGGTATTTTATTGTTGATAGGTTTGCTTGGTTCTGCGCGCGGTTTGGAAAATGCTTTTAATAGGCTGTTTGGCGATTTTGCAACCAACAGCATATTCATTATGGGAAATAGTACCAGTATGCCCTTTAAAGGGTTTCAAGAAGGCAGGCGGGTGCAATTGACCTTAACCGATATTAAAAAGGTTGAAGAGAACGTGCCCGGTATTGAGTTTGTAGTGCCAAGAAATATGAACCAAAGCCTGGTTGTTAGAAATTTTCTGTCTGGCAGGTTCAATATCATGGGCGATTACCCTATTTTGGATAAAGTCCAAAAGAAGAAATTGATACATGGAAGATTCATCAATCAAAACGATATTAAAGGCAGAAAAAAAGTAGCGGTCATCTCAGAGGATATTTATAAGCAACTCTTTGAAAAGGATGAGGATGCCATGGGCAAGTACATCCAAATAAACAGTATCAACTATAAAGTTATAGGTATTTTTCAAACCGGCGATGCTAATTTCGGGCCTTCTGAAGATATCCATATTCCGTTTTCTACCTTTCAGCAAGTTTATAATAGAGGGGATAAAATCGGCTTTTTAATGATAACGGGCAATCCGGAGTATGATATAAAACAAATAGAAGAAGATTCAAAATTACTCCTTAAAAACCTAAACAGCATCCATCCAGAAGATTCCCAAGCGTTTCGCAGTTTTAACTTAGGCAAAGAGTTTGCCAAATTAACAGGATTTTTATCGGGCATGCAGTTTTTAACCTGGTTTGTGGGCATTGCTACCCTTATAGCAGGCGTATTCGCCATTGGCAACATCTTGCTTATTGCCGTAAAAGAGCGGACGAAAGAAATAGGCGTACGCCGCGCCTTGGGAGCGACCCCTTTTGAAATTAAAAGACAAATAGTAGTGGAAGCGGTTTTTTTAACACTGGTTGCGGGTGTTTTCGGCATCATAACAGGTGGGTGGATATTGATTGCTTTAGACCATTTTTTCGGTCAAGGCGATGAGGCAACCTTGGTCAACGCATCGGTATCCATTGGTGTGGTATTTATTTCATTGGTAATATTAGTGGTTTTAGGAACTTTAATAGGATTGATACCAGCATTTAAGGCAACAAGCATAAAACCAATTGAAGCATTACGAGAAGAATAAACAATCAAAAAACCATGAACCTTCTATCACATTAGAAATAATAAGAATAACCAAATGAACAAAACAGTAAAAATCATTTTAGTATTAGTAGTTATCATACTATTGGCATTCGTATTAAAATACTTTAAGGATGCCAACTCCAAAGCCATTGAAGATTTTAAAGTGGAAGAACCTTTTTATACTTCAATAAGAACCAAAGCAGTGGCTACGGGAAAATTAAACCCAGAGGAAGAAATTGAATTAAAACCACAAATTTCGGGCATTGTCGATAAAATTTTGGTTGAAGAAGGTGACATCGTAAAAAAGGGCGACTTAATTGCTAAAATCAGGGTGGTGCCAAACGAGCAAAGTTTGGTAAGTGCAAAAAGTAGAATTGCATCTACTAAATTGGCGTATGATAATGCCAAGATTTCCTACGATAGAAATAAGACCTTATTTGACAAAGGGGTTATTTCAAGGCAAGATTATGAGAACAACGAACTGGCATTCAACCAAGCAAAGGAAAATTTGGCCCAAGCACAAAACGACTATCAAATTATTAAGCAAGGGTCCATTTCTCGCGGAAGTTCTGCAAATACCAATATTATTGCACAAATTTCAGGAACTATTTTGGAAATTCCTATTCGTGAAGGCGATCAAGTAATACAAAGCAATACTTTTAATGCAGGTACCACCATTGCCACCATTGCCGATATGAGCCACATGATTTTTGAAGGAAAAGTAGATGAGGCCGAAGTGGGCAAATTAAAAGAAGGCAAAGAAATAAAAGTGATACTGGGCGCCATTGGAGAAAAGGAATTCCCTGCTAAACTCACATTTGTGGCACCTAAGGGGCAAGAGGAAAATGGGGCGGTCCAGTTTACCGTGAAAGCCAATGTAACCATCGATTCCACTACCAATATTCGCGCAGGATACAGTGCCAATGCCGAAATAGATATTGAAGGTAAAGACAGCGTATTTGCTATTAAAGAAGCATTGTTGCAGTACAATAGAATTACAGAAAAACCTTTTGTTGAAGTACAAACCAGTCCTGGTAAATTTCAAAAAAAAGATGTAACCCTTGGTTTATCGGATGGGATAAATGTGGAGATTACCGATGGCATTAAAAAAGGCGACAAAATAAAAGTTTGGAACAAAGCTTCAAAAGATGACGAAGATAAAGATAAGAATGGTAAATAATTTCAGAAAGGTTCAGATGAAAAATTATAGTGCACTAATAGGGTTTCTGTTCGTATGCTTGTCCGTTTCTGGCCAAAACAAAAAATGGACCTTGCGGGAGTGTATAAATTATGCGCTGGAAAACAATATTACAGTAAAACAGGCAGAAAACACCTTATTGATTAACGACCAAGATATTATTGCTTCCAAAGGGCAGTTCTTACCTTCGGTAAGTGGTAGTATGGGGCAGCGAATGAGTATTGGTTTTGGAATCGATCAAACTACAAATGAAGTTGTTAACAACAATACAATTCACTCATTTAACTATAATTTAGGGATTAACCAAAACATTTTCAACGGCTTTAGAACCTTGAATCTATACAAACAATCGTTCTTAAACCAGAAAATCAACAATTTGGAATTGGCACGTATCAAAGATGATATTTCATTAAATGTAGTTAATGCGTATCTCAATATATTGTTCAATAAAGAGAATTTACAAACCGCCATGTCCCAATACAGTTTCTCCGAAAAACAATTAAAACAAGTTAAAGGTTTGGTAGATGCAGGCGTGCAACCAAAAGCCAGTTTTTTTGATGCAGAAGCCACTTTAAGCAGAGATGTACAACAGGTTACCATTGCTGAAAATAACGTGGACTTAGCATTGCTTAATTTGTCGCAATTGCTACAGATTGAATATGGGGGTTTTGATGTGGCCATCATTGATATTGATAACCCTGCTTCCGAACTATTGTACAGCAATATTAAGCCCATATTGAATTTTGCTTTACAAAATAGAGTTGAAATTAAAATAGCTGAAAAGAATATTGAAAATGCGGAATTGAATACCGAAATCTCAAGATCAGGGTATTTACCATCGGTAAATTTTGGCTATGGCTTTGGTTCTGTGTGGAGCGAATCGAAGAATGATTTTGTTAAACAAGCCTTTTTCAGGGAATTGGATTTGTTTAAAGGGCATAATCTTAATTTGAATGTTTCCATTCCAATCTTCTCCAGATTCCAAAATAAAACGGCCGTAGCAAAATCCAAAATCCAGGAAGATAACAGTAAGCTTAGTTTGGATCAGGCAAAATTGACTCTCGAATCCAATATCCAACGCGCCTTTACCGATGCGAAAGCGGCATTTAAAGCGTTTGAAGCAGCAAAAAAATCGTTGGCAGCCCAAGATCTGTCGTTTAGAAATACGGAAGAACGCTATAATATTGGTACGATGAACAATTTTGAATTGGAACAAGCCAGAATACAATTAATAAACGCTGAGGCTTCATTGATAAACGCTAAATATGATTTTGTTTTTAAAACAAAAGTTTTAGACTTTTACATGGGAAAACCTTTAACTAATTGATGGTATTTGAGTCCGTTCAGACCTGTCAGGTTTTTAAAACATAAGAGGTATATAAAAGCTTAGCACAAAAAAGCAATAAATTATAAGGTTTTTGAAACTTTATCAACAGTTTTTATAGTAAAATCTAAATCTTCATAAGACAAAGCATCGGTAATAAACCAAGTTTCAAAAGCACTTGGTGCAATATAAATACCTTCGTTGAGCAACCCATGAAAGAATTTTTTAAAAGTGTCATTATTACCTTTGGCCGCTGTTTCAAAATCCACCACTTCTGCTTCGTCAAAATGTACCGAAATCATGGAACCCACTCTATTTATAGTGTGTACAACCTTGTTTTCAGTTAAAACCTTGGCAATTCCTTTGTGTAAATAGGCGGTTTTTTCAGCTAAACGATTAAAAATTTCGTTGTCATTATTCAACTCGGTCAACATCGCCAAACCTGCAGCCATTGCCAGCGGGTTGCCGCTTAAAGTCCCTGCTTGATAAACAGGGCCTACAGGCGATAAGTGATTCATGATTTCACTTCTGGCAGCAAAAGCGCCCACGGGCAAACCGCCACCTATTACTTTTCCAAAACAGACAATATCAGCGGTTACACGAAACAATTCTTGTGCGCCTCCTTTTGCCAAACGAAACCCCGTCATAACCTCATCAAAAACTAACAATATATTGTTACTATCACACAACGTTCGCAAGGCTTGCAAAAAGCCTTCTTTTGGTGGCACACAGCCCATATTACCAGCTACGGGTTCAATAATGATACACGCTATATCGTTTTTGTTCGCTTCTATTACTTGCTTCAGGTTTTCAATATCGTTAAAACGTGCCAATAACGTATCTTTTGCAGTACCTTGTGTAACGCCTGGGCTATTTGGTGTTCCAAAAGTAACCGCGCCACTACCCGCTTGTATTAAAAACGAATCGCTGTGCCCATGATAACAACCGGCAAACTTGATGATTTTATCCTTTTTTGTAAACCCCCGTGCCAAACGAATGGCGCTCATACAGGCTTCGGTGCCGGAATTCACAAAACGTATTTTATCAATATTTGGCACCATCGAAACTGCCAATTCTGCAATTTGCGTTTCAATTTCGGTGGGCATACCAAAGGATGTCCCTTTTTTGGCTTTTTCAACAACCGCATCCACCACAGGTTTGTAGGCATGACCCAAAATCATGGGCCCCCAAGAATTTATATAATCAATCAAGCGGTTTCCATCTTCATCAAATAAATAAGCGCCTTTGGCTTCTTTTACAAAAATAGGCGTTCCTCCCACGCTTTTAAAAGCTCTTACGGGCGAATTCACCCCTCCGGGAATTACTTTTTCAGCTTCCAAAAACAAGGCACTACTTCTACTATAATTCATGAATTTTATTGATTTTTAATTTTAAGTCTTTGACCGACACTTAGCCCAGTATCGTTCAATCCGTTCAGTTGCTGCAACTCGTTTATGCTTATATTATATTTTTTTGAAATGGAATATAAGGTTTCGCCTTTTCCAACAATGTGTACGGTATTTGTTATGGGTGATTTAGTACCGGAAACCACTGCAATGGTATCTTCAGAGTTTCTATTTATTCTCAATTCCTGACCAATACTGAGCGATGAGCTTTTTAAATTATTCAAATCCTGTAGCTCCTTAACGGTGAGGTTAAACTTTTTTGAAATAGAATACATAGAATCGCCTTTTTCAACAAAATAAGTGGCCCCGGAATAAATGGGCTCTTCAAATTTTACGTAGGTATTTCCAAGAACTTCTTCGTCAAATTGGTTCAAACCATAGCGTTCTATCAAATCGATCAATTTGTCCGGATATTTTTTATCGGTAGCATATCCCGCTTTTCTCAGCTCTTTTGCCCAGCCTTTATAATCTTCTTTTTTAAGTTTGAACAATGCCGCATACCGCGAACGCTGGGATAAAAACAAGGAATGGTCCCTGTATGAATATTTAGCATCATTGTATTTTCTGAAACATTCCTGATCTGCATCATCATCATGGAAAATCCGCTCTCCCGTCCAGTCGTGGCACTTGATTCCGAAATGGTTATTAGCCTCTACAGAAAGCCTCCCTTTTCCAGAATTCGACTCTAAAATCCCTTGTGCAATGGTAATGCTTGCAGGAATACCGTACAAGCGCATTTCTTCTTGGGCAACGGTTTTAAAAGCAGCAATATAATCTTCGGTTGAAGCAATTTTAACGGCAACCCCATTTACCACCTCCTCAACTTCTTCTCCCACCTTTCGAGTTTCTTTTGGTAATTTCCGAATGGAAACTTGTTCCGTTCTTTGTTTGTTTGAAGTTTTTTTCTTTACGGCTACTTTTTTAGTGCCACAACTAAAAACGAAACAGGCCAACAAGCACAACATTATTATTCTTTTCATTACTCAATTATTGGTACATTTTTCTTTCTTAAAACAGCGTTCATTCCAGAGATGCCTTGTAAACCCCCTGTATGGATGGCCAATATTTTTGTTCCTTTCAGAAAATATCCCTTTTCAATCAAATCGAAAATGCCAAACATCATTTTTCCTGTATAAATAGGGTCTAACGGTATATTGTTATCCTTTTTAAACTGATTGATAAACGCCACTAATTCGGTATTTATTTTTGCATAGCCACCAAAATGATAATCGGCAATCAATTTCCAATTGTTTTTTGTTGCAAATTTAGTGATATCTTCTTGTAAAAAGCCCCCTTTTAACGCTGGAAATCCCAAAACTTGTTGACTGGGTTTTGAACAATTTATAAGTCCGGAAATAGTTCCGCCCGTTCCAACAGCACAACATATATATTCGAAATTTTTATCGTCTGCGTTCAAAATTTCCTCACAACCTTTAATGGCTAAATTATTGGTTCCCCCTTCTGGAATTAAATAAAAATCGCCGAACTCCGCTTGTAATTTTTCGATAAATTCGGTAGATGTTTTATCTCTATAATCTTCCCTTGAAACAAATTTGAGTTGCATGCCACATTGTTGCGCAAAACTTAAGGTTGGATTGTGGTTTGTGGAATCTTTTAATTCATTACCTCTTATGATGCCAATGGTTTTAAATCCTGAAATTTGACCAGCAGAAGCTACCGCAGCAATATGGTTTGAATAGGCACCGCCAAACGTAAGCACCGTTTTAAAACCCAGTTTGTTGGCTTCCAAAAGATTGTACTTTAGTTTTCTATATTTATTGCCCGATATAAAAGGATGTATTTTATCCTCGCGTTTTACAAACAACTCTATTCCTATGTTTTCAGGCAAACGTATCTTTTGATTTATGCTATGTTCCAGATTGAAAACCATGACTGCGAAGATACTTTAAAAAACTCCAAAATGTTCGTTGTTTTAAATAACCTAAATGCATTTCATTCAAATAAGCTTCCCGCTCAAATGAAATATTCCGATACGCCAGATGCCAATTTTTATATTGAAACAATCGTATTAAAAACTCAGTGCCGTAAATCAAATAAAAAGGAATTACCAATAGCTCCATCTGCTGTTTCAAATGGATCTTTTCATGGTTAATCAAGATTCTATTCAACTTTAAATCCTTCGATTTTAAAAAAACAAAAGGAAAAATGGTTAAACCCCAATAGCCTTTTGGCACCAAATATTTTGAAATAAAGATCATGTTCTGTAGCTTTCAAAAACCAATCCAAAATACATTATCTTTGTGTAAAGTGCCACAAATACACGAATAATTTCTATGGAAATACAATTGGTAAATTCGTGGCTTAAAAGAATAAAATTGAAAAAAATAATTCCCATTGAAGCAGGCGACTACTACTTAACCCACGAAGGCTACCGCTGTTTTACCGAGCAATACCATTTAAAAAGAGGCTATTGTTGTGAAAGCGGCTGCCGACATTGCCCGTACGGCTTTGATAATAAAACAAATAGTGTAAAGAACGCTACGTAATCAGCCACTATTTTAAAGTCTCTTGGTACGATTATTGCGGCTATATAATTAAAAAAAAAACGTATTCTGAACTAATTAAATTTATACTGCTATGAAAAATTTATTAAAACCCTTACTATTTTTAGCTTTGCTTCTTGCGGTAACCTCTTGCAGCTCTGTTAAAGTTGCAGCTGATTATGACAAAAACGCCAATTTTGGAACCTACAAAACCTTTGCGTTCTTTAAAACTGGCATTGACAAAGCCGAAATTAGCGATTTAGACAAGCGTAGAATTTTACGCGCTATTGAGGCAGAACTTTTAGCTAAAGGCTTCACAAAATCTGAAAACCCAGATTTATTGATCAGTCTGTTTACAAAATCGCAACAACGCGTGGACGTTTACAACAACTCTTGGGGCTACGGCGGCTGGGGTTGGGGAGGCTGGGGAGGCTACTACGGCCTAGGCTGGGGCTGGGGTGGCTACGGACCAGGTTGGGGCTGGGGCTGGAACCAACCTAGCGTGTCAACCACTACAGAAGGCACTTTATACATAGACCTTATTGATGCCAATAAAAAGGAATTGGTTTGGCAGGGTATGGGCACTGGCTACTTAAGTAAAAATATGGAAAAGAAAGATGAACGCATTAAAGAGTTTGTTTCTCAAATAATGGCAAAATATCCTCCGGGGATGACGAAATAATATATTTTTGAAAAGCAACTTGAGAGAGTTGCTTTTTTATTTAAAAACCGGAGCAAACACTTTCAGACACTTTCAGTAATTTAAGAACCTTTGTGCAACTTCGTGGAAATTTTGTGAATCTTTGTGGAATGATCATGGCACAAAACACACAAAGAAGGCACAAAAAATCACAAAGAAAAAACCACATCAAAAAAGAGTCCTTCAAAAGCAACATTACAAGCGCTTGCCCTAATTTAACACCACTTTTAAAAACCATTATATGTAGAATTTTATAGTACATCAGATGAATATCCCATAGTATAAAAACAAGTAATCCTGTTGACCCCTCCGCCTATCGGCACCTCCCCTTGAAAAAAGGGGAGGAATTATTCTGGAGTTTGTTTTTTAATCATTTGAGCTTAATTATATTTTTGTCATGTACTTAAATAGAATTCGTATTTTTACTTAAACCAAGTTTTATAAAAATAATGTCCAACTCCATAGAATCAAACCCTATATTAAATCGCTTGCCCAAGCATTTGTTGCAGTTTATCAAACCTCAAAACTATGCCGATTATTCAGCAATAGACCAAGCGGTGTGGCGTTATGTGATGCGAAAAAATGTCGATTTTTTAAAAACCGTGGCACACGAATCATATATAGATGGTTTAAAACAAACAGGTGTTTTGGTTGATAGCATCCCGAATATGTATGGAATGAACCGTATTTTAAAAGATATAGGTTGGGCGGCAGTAGCGGTTGATGGGTTTATTCCCCCAAATGCGTTTATGGAATTTCAGGCTTATAATGTGCTGGTTATTGCCAGTGACATCAGGCAATTGGAACATATTGGATACACGCCTGCTCCAGATATTATTCATGAAGGCGCAGGACATGCACCCATTATAGCAAACCCAGAATATGCGGAGTATTTACGCCGATTTGGGGAGATTGGTTGTAAAGCCATATCATCGGCTAAAGATCATGAACTGTATGAAGCTGTTAGGTATTTATCCATTATCAAAGAAGCACCCAATACAGATGAAAAAGCTATCGCTTTCGCAGAAAAAAAAGTGGAAGACTTACAAAACAATATGGGTGAACCCAGTGAAATGGCACTCATTAGAAATTTACATTGGTGGACGGTGGAGTATGGCTTGATTGGAACTTTGGAAAACCCGAAGATTTATGGTGCTGGTTTATTATCATCCATTGGTGAAAGTGCTTGGTGCATGACTGATGACGTTAAAAAACTGCCTTATACTATTGAAGCGACTTATAAAGATTTCGATATTACAAAACCGCAACCCCAACTTTTCGTTACACCGGATTTTGCACATTTAAGTTTGGTCTTGGAAGAATTTGCCAACACGATGGCAGTGCGGAAAGGTGGACTTTCCGGTGTTACAAAATTAATTAGATCTGAAGCCTTGGGAACCGTTGAGTTAAGTACCGGACTTCAAATTTCAGGTGTTTTTACCCATGTAATTGAAGCTAAGGGAAACCCTATTTATATTCAAACCAGTGGCGAAACCGCTTTATCATACCGAGAAAAAGAACTGGTTGGCCATGGCAAAAGCACGCATAAAAACGGCTTTGGGTTGCCCATTGGAAAGCTTAAAGGCATTAATTTGGCAATTGAAGCCATGAGTCCGCGCGATTTAAGAGCTTATAACATTTACGAAGAAAAAAACGTCACTTTGGAATTTGAAGGTGGCATTACGGTTTCGGGAGATATTATTACAGGCAAAAGAAATCTACAAGGAAAAATAATCCTTATCAGTTTTAATAAGTGTACGGTTAAACATGGCGATACCGTTTTATTTAAACCAGAACAGGGTATTTATGATATGGCGATTGGGAAAAATATTGTTTCAGCTTTTTCTGGACCTGCCGATTTAAATAGTTTTGATTTAATTACGCATGTCCCTTCATCAAAAACCATTCACATTAAAAAAACGAGTGGGCAACAAAAATTAGAAACCCTTTACCAACAAGTTAGGGATTATAGAGAAGGTAAAAACAGAACCATTTCAAGAACCAAAGTATTGGAAGCGCTCATTGAAAACCATCCAACGGATTGGCTATTGCCAGTAGAATTATATGAATTGGCATTTATAGGCAATGAAACTAAACTTTGTGAAGCTATTTTAAATCATTTGGAAACCATAAAGCAGAACAAACCCGAAGTAGGGAGATTGATTGATGATGGTTTGGGGATTGTGATGAAAAAGATAAAAGTTGATTGAGGTATTTGGTTATTGGGTTATGAGGTTATAAGCTTATTTCACTAAATAACTCAATAACAATTAACCTTATCACTTTTTTAAAATTACCTAAACCGCTTCAAGGTATTTTTAGTAAACTTACTCAGCACCAAAGCACCACTAATTTTGGCGCGTTCGCTTAAAAGCGTATCCCAGTGCTGCGTGCCTTCCCAAAAAACAGATTTCATTTGTTTTAAAGCTACTGGATTATAACCGCTTAGCTTTTCAGCCAATTCTTTTACGGCTTCATCCAATGCCTCAACCGTTTCAAAAACATCGGCGTACAATCCTTTATTTTTTGCCCATTCCGCAGAAAAAAAAGTTTCGGCATCTATAGTCATTTGCGACATGGCCGTTAGACCGATTTTTCTTGATACCGCAGGCTCGATTACAAAAGGGCCGATACCAATACTTAATTCACTTAACCTAATGGAAGCATATTTAGTTGCCAAACAATAATCGGTTGCAGCCGCTAAACCAACACCACCGCCAACGGTTTTTCCTTGTACACGCCCGATTATGAGTTTTGGACAAGTTCGCATCGCATTGATAACATTGGCAAAACCAGAGAAAAAAGCTTTTCCTTGTTCCGCATCATTTACCGCCATTACCTCATTAAAACTGGCACCGGCACAAAACGTGCGGTCGCCACCGCTTTTTAAAACGATCACATGAATGGCTTCGTTATTGCCAGCCTCTTCAATGGTTGTTTTTAGCTGTAGCAAAATAGCACTGGGCATGGAGTTTCTATTCGGATGGAAAAACTCAATATATCCCACGCTGTTTTTAATGTTTAAGGTCACGTAAGGTTCAATCATTGTAAAGCCATTTTACTTATTTTTTAAAGGTTGAATATACATAAAATTATAATGACATATAAAGCTGCTTATGTTACTTTCACATTAAAAATTTTAAAGTAATTTGCATGATGGCTCATCTCCTGCAAGGTTTTACAGACAAAAGTGTTCGGAAGTTAAAAAACCTAGCCGTATATTTAAGCCCTCCTAATTTCGATAAATCGAAATTTGTCCTCCCTTGAAAAAAGGGAGAAAATTAGATACGGGTAAATTTTTAGAAAAAATAAAATTATGGGATTATTGGATTTTTTATTTGGAAACAAAAAAGATCGTATCAAAGACTTTCAATCGAGGGGCGCTATTATAATTGATGTACGCACTAAAGCTGAATATGAACAAGGTGCCATTACTGGTTCTAAACACATTCCGTTGCAAAGCATAGCATCCAAAATAGCTGAAATTAAAAAAATGAATAAACCCGTTATTACGTGCTGTGCCAGTGGGATGCGTTCTGGCAATGCGGCCCGTATTTTAAAAAGCCATGGCATTGAAGCTATAAATGGTGGCGGTTGGCAAAGTCTAAAATCAAGAATTTCGGGGTAAGCCCAAGGGTATCAAAACCCACTGGCGGGAACAAAAAATTACAATTTTAACGATTGTAACGCTTCCTCATTTTTAATTTGCACTTGGTTGTATTGCAAAGTCCAGCCCAAAGAATTTGTGAGAATATAGAATTTGGATAACTCGCTTATCAATCTGTTTTTAGCATTTGATTTAATTTCGGAATTTTCCAGTTTTTTGATCAGGGATTTTTTTATGGTTTCTTTAATGTCGTTATAATCCTTGGCTTCAAAAGCATTGAAATAATCAGCTTGAATATCATAATACTCCAAGTCTGGATTTATTTTTATCTCTTCCTTCGGAATACTTAAAATAGTCAATGTTTTGGTTTTCTCATCAATTTTGTATTCAATAAGACTTAAGTCATACGACACAAACACATCGGCATTTACCACTACCAAGGCTTTCTTTTCCGAAGTAAAAAAAGGCCCTAAAATGGCTTTGGAGTTTCTATAATTAAAAACCTGACTAAAATGCCCTTCGGTAACGATGAGCTTTCCAACATTCTTTATTTGTTCTTGGATAAGTGCAGAACTTTCTTGAAGCACTATTTTGTCTTCTCTCTTAGAATCGCAGTATTTAAACGTGAGCACCAGCACTATGGCCACTAATGCTCCCAATAGAATTTTTCGCATGGTGCTAATGTAAATAAAAAAACATTAGTTTGCTTCGACATTGAAGCCATTTATAGCCGAAAACTTCACGGTAAGATCTTTAAAAAAAGACAACTTTTCTTTTACCGCGTTTATTAAAAACGTATTGTCATCTTGTTATCTGCAATGGTAATATCTCTGGTTATTTTGAAAAGACGGTTAAAAAGTGTTTTGTACAAATCTTCAACCAACAACAATTTTTCCTTGGCTGTTTGTAGCTTAAGGCTTTCGTTGAATATATTTTTTTGCAATAAAAAATTTCTTGAAACCGACTATCCTCGAGGCAGTCCCGATAGAGTTATCCGGACATAGAGGTATTTCGCCGTCCCGAAAGCTATCGGGATTATATTTTGCCCCACCCGGAATTGCTAAAAAGCAATTCCAACCTCCCCAAAGGGGAGGTAAATTCGGAAACCCCACCATTAAAAAAATAAGCGGATTTAAAGCTGAAATTGAACGTATAAAAAAAACACCAACCACCAATCTTTTTATGGATTGAGTGCGTTGATGTTTTTGATATGAACTGATTAATAGCATAATAAATTTAACTTAATAACTTGAACCTCAACCAATTTTTTCGATAAAACGTTATTAAAAAAGATTAAGCGCAATAATGTTGTTTATCACGCCCAATCTAACAAATCTTAACAACAAGGTTTGTTTTTGAAGGCTATAAGCGTAAATGGTTTTGTTGTTTGCCTTGTAATATAATACAGCCACAATCTCATCCACTTGGTATTCTGGCTTTTTATCTTTAAGCAGAATTTCTTTGTCCACTTTACCAGTTTACTGGTATCTTTATTTGCTTTAACCAATCCAACATTAATATTTGCACCTGGATTATAGGAAAGCTCTGGTGCTTCTGTTTTTTTGAGCTATTGCTATGTTCGGCGTTAAAATCCTACTAAAAGTAAAATACATTGGTTTAAATTTCCCATTGTTGATTTTATTTTATTAACAATCAAAAATTGCAACTTTAATAAAATGAAACCCATACGGCGAATGACATATATTTTAATGAAGTGGTACTGAAAAAAGAAAGGTTGCCTTAGTTAAGACAACCTTTAACCAAGACAACCTTTTAAAAAATGTAATAGAATAACTTTCTTGCAAAAATTAATCCCTCAATAATTGAATTCCAATACATTATGATATTAAATATGCGCAAAACTCTATTTGAGAGTTATAGAGTATGCTATTTAATAATTAGTTATGTAAACATATTGATAAAAATCCAAAGCTAGCTGATACACAGTATGTCTCAAATATTTTTTTAAAGGAATCAATAAGAATTTAAGCAAATCAGTAAGATTTAAATGGGGAAAGTAAAATTGATTTTTAATGCTATTTTTTTAAATCTACATATAAATATGCGCCGTTTAAAAATAGGCAAATAAAAAAAGGTTGCCTTTTTCTGAACTCAGGAATCTTTGTGATCCCGAGCCATTGGTACCATTAATAACAAAAAGAGGCAGAGTATCAGGAGAAATAAAAAATCATTAAAAATAAGCCCCTTCAATGACTTCTCTCCTTTTTTTAAGGAGAGAGCCTGTACCGAATTTTCGGTATGCCGATAGGCAGAGGGATTGAACGGGAATAATTATTTTGATAATGTGGGATATGTTTTTTGTGTACTGACCCGAAAAAGATTAAAAAAATTGTCAATTATCAATCGCAAACCAAAAATCTAATATATATTTGCACCGTTCTCAAAAAAGGGGTGCTTTTTTTGATTGACGATTATTAGATTGACGAATTACGATGTTAAAATCCGTAAATCAACAATTGTAAATCGTAATTAAAAACGGCTGAGATCATACCCATTGAACCTAGAACAGGTAATGCTGTTTAGGAAAGGCGATAATCGCCACTTAGATATAATAGCGTCAATGCAAGAAGTTTAAAATACAACAAAGCAATCTTTCGATATTAATTCTAAAAAATCATTTATTAACAACGAAGAATAATTACCTCTTTTTATTCGATTATAACATCATAATCGTATGAAATCGACTTTAAAAAAGTTATTCTTAAATTCCACAAACAATAAATTTTTTAAAAAAAGATTCAGTTTTGGCTTTCAAAATAGCATCTTCAAAATTAAAAATTTATTCGCATTTTTGTCATTCCTTCGAATCCCGATAGCTATCGGGAAGGAATCCTATCAAAAGAAAGCACTAAGTTTATTTGCTTTTTCAATCTTATTAAGTGCAAACGCACAAAATCAAGTTCAACAAGATTCAACCAAAGTCCAAACATTAGACGAAATTCTTTTGTCTGCCACAAGGGCAAAACCCAAAACACCTGTGGCGTTTTCAAACATCACAAAAAAGGAATTGGAATCTCGAAACCTAGGGCAAGATTTACCTATTTTATTAGACCAATTGCCCTCTGTGGTCACCACCAGTGATGCTGGCGCAGGGGTTGGTTATACGGGCATACGCGTTCGTGGTACCGATGCCACCCGTGTAAATGTTACCATTAACGGTATTCCTTATAACGATTCGGAAAGTCAAGGCACTTTTTGGGTAAATATGCCCGATTTCGTATCGTCCGTCGAAGATATCCAGTTGCAGCGTGGTGTGGGAACCAGTACCAATGGTTCGGGAGCGTTTGGGGCGAGTTTAAACTTAAAAACCTTGGAACCATCGTCTGATGGCTATGCAACTACCACTCATGCCATTGGGTCCTATGGCACCCGAAAGCATACTATAAGTTTGGGTTCTGGTTTAAAGAACAATTTTTATGCTGAAGGGCGTTTGTCTAAAATCAATAGTGATGGTTATATAGACAGAGCCTTTTCAGATTTATCGTCCTTTTATGTCGAAACGGGCTTTTTAGATAAAAAAACCGCTGTGAAGGCGATTGTTTTTGGAGGAAAGGAAAAAACCTATCAATCGTGGTACGGTACGCCCGAAGCCGTTGTTAATGGCGATGCCGATGCGATCCAGGCATTTATAGACAGAAACTATTCCACGCAGGCAGAAGCCGATAATCTTTTAAATTCCGGCCGTACTTATAATTACTATACCTATGATAATGAGGTTGATAATTATGGGCAAACCCATTACCAATTACATCTTTCACATCAATTTGATGCGCATTTTTCTGCCAATATCTCTGGCAATTACACCCGTGGAAAAGGATACTTTGAGCAATATAAAGACGATGAGGAAGTGGGTGATTATTTTCCTGATAGTCCCGACGCCTCGGAAGCAGGCGACGTGATTAGAAAGCGTTGGTTGGACAACGATTTTTATGCCATTGTTACCTCGTTTAATTATAAAAGGAACCACTTAAACCTGTATTTAGGAGGAGGTTTTAATAAATATGACGGTGACCATTTTGGTGAATTGATTTGGGATTCCTTTCCCGTTTCCATCCCAATCCGTAGCGATTATTATAGGAGTATAGGGAAAAAACGCGACTACAATACCTATTTAAAAGCCGAATATACCATCAATTCCAAATGGTTTGCTTTTGCAGATGTGCAATACAGGCTTGTAGATTATAAAGCCAATGGGCTAAGTTCAGATTTATTAAATATAGCTGTTAACCAAACGTATGATTTTTTCAACCCAAAAGCAGGGTTGACCTACACAATTAATAATTATAATTCCATATACGGTTCTTTCGCAGTAGCCAACCGAGAGCCAAACAGGGACGATTTAACCAAAAACCCTGTATTGCCAAAACCAGAGCGGTTATACGATTATGAGTTTGGATATAAATTGAAAACACCTATGTATTATGCCACGGCAAATGTGTATTATATGGACTATAAAGACCAGTTGGTTTTAACAGGTGATCTTGATAATGTGGGCGACCCCATCCGTATCAATGCAGATAAAAGTTATAGATCAGGAATAGAATTACAATTGGGTTTTAAATTTTCCGATAACCTTAGAATAGACGCCAATGCTACATTCAGTGAAAACAAAATTAAAGCGTTTGATTATGTGGTGTACGATACACAGTATGACCCCGTTACTTTTGAAACTATTTCTTATAATGCTATCACAACAGCTTACAAAAATACGGATATTTCATTTTCCCCAAGTACCATTGCCGGAGGAACGCTAACTTTTTCACCTATCACAAACCTAAATCTTGGTTTTATTTCTAAATATGTGGGCAAGCAATATTTAGATAATACGTCCAGCGACAGTAAAAGCATGGAAGCGTATTTTGTAAATAACTTGAGTGCCTCATTCAAATTACAACCTTCGTGGATAAAAGAGATGGCATTCCATCTTCTGGTCAATAATATTTTTAATAGCGAGTATGTGTCAAATGGTTATACATACAGTTATTTTTATAGGCCCCAAGGTACAACCGATGGTGCCATTACCGAAAACTTTTACTACCCACAGGCAACCACAAACTTTTTAGTTGGGGTTACGCTGAAGTTTTAATTAGTAATTTACAATTTAAAGAAAGATAGCGATTCCCAAAAGAGTCGCTTTTTTTTTTGGCTGATTACTATCGGGATGGAATTTTCATTTTTTGGAATTTTACTACCTTGAAGGCTCAGTCCCCAGGTATTTTAATCGTTGTAAACCCTAATTACAGAACCCATTACTTCAACATTATAACGTATTAATGGATAATTGCCCGTGGTTCCTTCTCTTTTTATACCATTTAAAATGTCATACGAATTACCATCATCACAATCACAGGTAGCTATAATGCCTGCTACACTTAGTTTCGAGCAAGTACTAATGGCATGGTTGGGATCTGTTATCTCAAAAGCATTATAATTGGTGCCCCCAGCATAATAAAGAACCAGCCCATTAATTCCATAAGGACTGTCCAATATCACAAAATTACCCGCAAATTTTAACTGACTGAATTGTGGTAAATTAGTATTGATCAAACTACCCGTATTAAATTTATAATTTGGCAAATAGGGGTTCTTTACAATATCATCATTGGCACTGCAACCCACTAAAAAAACGACGCAAATAGTGTATAAAAATGACTTCATATTTAATAATATATTAGTTTTCATGTGTTTAATTTTATTGTTTTTTTATTGGTCATCCCGATAGCTATCGGGACTGTTCGCTATTAATCATTTCGTTGGGTGATAATGCTTTTAACATGCTCGTTT